>WRGS01000193.1 GCA_009787075.1 Paludibacter sp. | reverse complement strand
GGATTTTTTTCTTCTTTTTCAATAAAAACAACAGCCTTGATTATATCAATGGTTTTCACTTTTAAAAAATCAGAAATTTCATCAATAGTTTTATTTTTGCCTGTAAAAACTTCTGCCAATGGCAAATCGTTAGTATTTGCAAATGTTTCAATTTTTGCTTCGGCAACTTCCATATTCGATTTATAACCGCATTTTTCGCAAATTACAAGTTCATCTTCGCCGTCGGGAGTGAGCAGCATAAACTCGTGCGCGATTTTTCCGCCCATCATTCCCGTGTCCGATTTCACAGAAATAAAATTTTTCAAACCAATCCGCGTGAAAATATTTTCATACGCCTGATGTTGTTTATAATAATAATCTTCCAAATCTTCTGGCGTAGCGTGAAACGAGTATGCATCTTTCATTGTAAATTCGCGCACGCGGATTAAGCCGCCGCGCGAGCGCGGTTCATCTCTGAATTTTGTTTGAATTTGATAAATCATAAAAGGCAGTTTCTGATAACTGCTGACGGTATTTGTAACAAAATGCACGGCTGCCTCTTCGTGCGTCATTCCTAAAACCATATCGTGGTCGGCGCGGTCTTTAAAACGCGCCATTTCTGCGCCAATGCTGAAATATCTGCCCGACAACGCCCAAAGTTCTTTTGGCATAACAACAGGAAACTTGACCTCCTGTCCGTCAATTTTATTCATTTCATCGCGGATAATATTTTCTATTTTTAACGCCATTCGTTGCGCAGGCATACCCAAAGTGTAAATTCCGTTAGCCACCTGCTTAATAAAGCCCGCGCGGGAAAGTAAAATATGGCTGATAATTTTTGCGCCCGAAGGCGTATCTTTTGTGGTTTCAAAAACTAATTTGCTTAACTTCATTCTGTTATATTTAATAATTTTAAAGATTTCAAAATTCCATAGTTTTAATATTTATAAACATTTTGCCTAAAACCATATTTGGAATTTATTTATTTTTTTAACTTTTCGGCTGCAAATGTACAAATAATTTATAAGATACCTGTTTTTTTATTTATAAAAAAATGAAAATTTGAGATTCTTGACTAAAAAAAATTGTACTTTTGCACTTTAATTTAATTTTAATGAAAATTATCATTGCAGGCGCGGGCGAGGTTGGGCGGCATTTGGCAAAACTTCTCGCACGTGAAAATTTGAATATAACCTTGATGGACAGCGACCCTGTACGGTTGCACGACCTTGAATTTTATGATTTTATGACCTTTGAAGGTGCGCCAACCTCAATTCAGGATTTGAACGAGGCGGCAGTTGCAAATGCCGACCTGTTTGTTGCAGTTACGCCATACGAAAGCGTAAATATGACCGCCTGTATGATTGCCAACAATTTGGGCGCAAAAAAAACTCTTGCCCGAATAGACAATTATGAATATTTATTGCCAAAAAATCGCGAGTTTTTTGCCAAACTTGGCGTAAATCATTTGATTTATCCCGAAGTGCTTGCTGCAGAAGAAATTGTCGATTCGCTGAAAAAAAATTGGATGCGCCAATATATGAGTTTTTGCAATGGCGAACTCGTTTTGATTTCGGTAAAAGTACGTCAAAGCGCCGAAATTCTTTATAAAAAATTTACCAGCGGATATTTTAACCACGAAAAATATCGTATCGTGGCTATCAAACGAAATACAGAAACCATTATTCCTGCTGGAGCGGACGAAATCCGCGTCAATGATACGGTTTATTTTATTACACATCAGGAAAATATTGATTTTGTACGTCAGCAGGCAGGTAAAGAAGATTTTAAAATTAAAAATGTAATGATTTTGGGAGCGACGCGCATTGCACAGAAAATTGTACAGACAATTTCCAACGATTTTAATATAAAAATTGTGGAACAGAACCGCGATGCCTGCATTGCGCTTTCAGAAAAACTGCACGACAACACGCTGATTATTAATGCAGACGGACGCGATGTGGAAGTGCTTAAAGAAGAGGATATTGCAAGTATGGACGCTTTTGTTGCTGTTACCGAAAATTCGGAAGCAAATATGCTTGCATGTATGGTGGCAAAGGAATTTGGCGTGAAAAAAATTATTGCCGAAATTGAAAATATAGATTATATCGCTCTTTCTGAGCAAATGAATATCGGCTCTTTGATTAATAAAAAAATAATTGCCGCAGGATATATTCATCAAATTACGCTTGATTCCGATGTGTTGAATATCAAAACTTTGCCTGCTGCCGATGCTGAAATTGTAGAACTTGTAGCGAAAACAAATTCTAAAATCACGCACAAACATGTGAAAAATCTGCGTTTGCCAGCAAATGTGAATATTGGCGGAATTGTGCGCAACGGAGAAGGAATGATTGTAAATGGCGACACTAAAATCCAACCCAACGACCGAGTTATTGTGTTTTGCAAAGCAGATTCGGTAAGAAAATTAGACGCATTGTTCTAAAAAGTCAGTTGCAATTATTTTTATGTTACTTTACATAATGAAAAAATCTGTTGTACTTTTTTAAAAAATTAAGATGAAAAGTTTTAAATTTTTACTTCAAAAGGAATTTTTGCAAATATTTCGCAACAAAAGTATGATAATGATGATTGTAACTATGCCTACAATTATGTTATTTGTATTGCCTTGGGCGGCTGTTTTTGAGCAAAAAGACATTCATCTTTCAATTGTCGATAACGACCACAGCACACTTTCGCGCACATTGACAGAAGAACTTTCGGCTTCCAAATATTTTAATTTAAAGCAATATACATCTTCTTATGACAAGGCGCTTGACTTGGTAAAGAAAGATGAAAGCAGTATTATTTTAGTTTTTCCTCAAAATTTTGAAAAAAATATTTTGCGCGAACATAAGGTTAATTTTATGCTGAATATTGATGCACTGAACGGACAGAAAGCAGGAGTTGGACTTTCGTATATTTCGCTGATTATCAACGATTATTTGCAAAATAAACTTGCCAGAACAATGCAAAAACCGCTTCCGCAAATTGTTATTTGCCCGCAATATCGTTACAATATTTCGATGGAATATTTTCCGTTTATAGTACCGGGAATTTTCGCAATCCTGCTTACAGCAATCACAGCGGTGTTTTCGGCGTTGAATATTGTACACGAAAAGGAAATCAGAACAATAGAACAGATTAACGTAACGCCAATTTCAAAAATTTCGTTTATTGTGGCAAAAGTAATTCCTGTTTGGGCAATTGGTTTCACAATTTTGACCATTGGAATTATTATTGCACGCCTGATTTACGGCATTACACCCACAGGCAACCTGCTGCACGTTTATTTTACTGCAATAATTTATATAATTGCTATTTCCGGTTTTGGAATTATAATCTCCAATATTGCCTCCACCGAACAGCAGGCAATGTTACTGGTTTTCTTTACTTTAATGTTAATGATTTTACTCGGCGGACTTTTCACTCCAATAAGCAGCATGCCCGATTGGGCTCAAGCAATTACGCTATTTAATCCGTTTAGATATATGGTTGAGGCAATTCGTCTGATTTATCTTAAAGGCAGTGGTCTGCATGATATTTTACCGCAAATTC
The DNA here is from genome assembly GCA_009787075.1 of Paludibacter sp. Lineage (GTDB taxonomy): Bacteria > Bacteroidota > Bacteroidia > Bacteroidales > Paludibacteraceae > WRGS01. The sequence continues at coordinate 6,465 of WRGS01000193.1, read as the reverse complement.
TGAAACTTGGCGGCTTTGCAATAGCGCTAAATTCGATAGCAGCAATAAGTTACAGAAAAATAAACAAGTAATCAATTATTCAACTTTTGCAAGTCTTATAAATTGTTGATATACAATAAAATAAATTTTATCCAAAAATTTCTCTCAACTCTTTATTACTAAGTTTACCAATCCAATTTTCGCCTGTGGCTACAGTCATTTCAGCGAGGTGTTTTTTGCGTTGAATCATTTCATCTATGCGTTCCTCGAAAGTATTTTTGCAAATCATTCGGTGCACCATAACATTCTTTTTCTGTCCGATACGGTAGGCGCGGTCAGTAGCCTGATTTTCTACTGCGGGATTCCACCAAAGGTCGTAATGAATAACGTGAGATGCAGCAGTAAGGTTTAATCCTGTACCTGCAGCTTTTAGTGAGAGAATGAAAATCTTGTCGGCACGATTATGTTGAAAACGCTGCACCATCTCTTCGCGCTGCTTAACATTACAACCACCATGATAAAATATTGGTTCTTCACCAAAACGTTCACTAATGAAACGCTTTAACATATTTCCCATTTCTGTAAATTGACTGAAAACCAACACTTTTTCATCATTTTCCATAATACTGTCTAAAAGTTCAAAAAGCAGTTCCGTTTTGCCTGATAAAGAAGCGTCAAACTGTCCATTTTTAAGAAATTGTGTCGGGTGATTGCATATCTGTTTTAGGGACAGTATCATTTGAAGTACCAAGCCTTGACGTTTGAATAGAGTTTGTTGGTCGTTTGCCTGATAGCCTTCAATTTCCTCCATTGCCGCTAACATTGTTTTTTCGTAAAGAGCCGCCTGTTGTTTGGTAAGTTGTGCAAATTGATTCTGTTCAATTTTGTCGGGTAAATCAGAAATAATTGTTTTATCACTTTTCATACGCCGCAACATAAACGGTGCAGTTATTTTTTTAAATTTAGCCGTAATATGCTCATCATTAAATATTTGTATCGGACTTGCATAATCTTCTTTAAATACTTTAACATTTCCTAAATATCCCTTATTTGTGTAATCCATAATTGACCAAAATTCTGTCAAACGATTTTCTACAGGCGTTCCACTCATGGCAATACGAATATTTGCAGGAATACTCTTAACTGCTTTAGATTGTGCCGTATCGTGGTTTTTAATGTTTTGTGCCTCGTCAATAACCATAATTTGCCACTTTTGTTTTTTCAATATCTCAAAATCACTGCGTAAAACTCCATAAGTTGTTAATAAAATATCATCTTTAAATTCTTTTAAATCACGAAGTTGTCCGTGAAAAATATGAGATGACAACGATGGTGCAAATTTCTCAATTTCGGCTTTCCAGTTGGTCAATAAACCTGTAGGCACAACTACTAATGCTTTATGTTTCTGGTTTATAAAATCTTCTTCCTTGAATTTCAGTAAAATAGAAATCACTTGAAGGGTTTTGCCTAAGCCCATATCATCGGCAATTATACTTCCAAAACCTATGCGACTATTACGATACATCCACGAAAAACCACGCTGCTGATACGGACGAAGTTGTGCATTCAGGTTTTCAGGCAACGGAACATCTTCTGAAGATGTTAATTCATTTATCAAATTTCGAACTTCCGGCGTAAGAATTACCGGCGCTCCTTCATATTCTTCCGCCAATGCTGTTTGCAGTAACTGATACGGACTCAACTGTTTATCTGTTGTAAATGCCTTGTGCAAGCGTTCAAGGTCGGAATCATTGACATAAATATAATTTTCCTTAAATTTGAACAGACGAGATGCATTTTTCAGCAACTTATTAAATTCTTCCGGAGAAATAATCGTATCTCCAAGCGCTACTTGCCAATTAAACGAAAATAAGTCCGACAAATTAATAAATCCTTGTCCTTGCTCATTTCTTTTTAGTTTTACCGACACTTTTGGACGTAATAATTCCTGTAACGATTTGGGCAACATTATTTTAATATCCAACATACGAATGGCAGGCAATATTTCCATTAAAAACTGAGCAAACTCGCTGTTATTAAATCTAATAGGTGTCTCTCCGCCTAAATTTATATTTGTGTCTAATCCGCGAATAAATGGAGTGAGCAACGAAACGCCCTGTAAGATTTTGAAACGTTGTTTTTCGTATTGTTTTTGTTTCAAAATATTTGTGAGCGGAATGGGCAGGTTGTCGGATTGTGTAGTATCTTCAACGGAAATCTGTACATCGAATTCGTCGGTTAATAGCTCTGATACTGTAATTACCGGTTTATATTGTTCTGCAGTAAGATAATAGCGGTCTAACCACACTTTTATACCACCACTTAAAGCATTTTCACCAACAGACTTGAAATCGTAATCTTTTGCTTTAAAAAACATATCTTCAAACAAATCGTTGTAGTTAGATGTTTTGGTTAGATAACTTACGAATTTGCCTATAAAGAGAGAAAGTATTTCAATAGTTTGATTATCAATTGATAGTATCTGCTCTTTTTTACGAAATACCTTTTTTACTTGAAGCAAATTGTCAGGTAAAATTGCCGACAATTTTTCAACAATTATTTTCACGCGGCTGTCTATTGTTGCTGGCAACCATCGTATAATGAAGTTTTTATTTTCTAATTGAACGATTTGAGGGATAATCATTCCATTTGCTGATATATGCAGCGATGCAAGCAGAATTTTATAAAACGCTGCTATTGAAGGTTCAAAATCAGGCAAACGATCTGGATTCAATGTAAAAAGTGCAGGAATGAGTTGCTCCAAATTTTCAATATGATGATTTTCACCGCCAACTTTTACTACATTATTAATATTTATTGTTAATGTTAAAGTCGAACGATTTGTCAGAAAATGTTTATCGGATAAAGGGAAAACTGCGTTGAAATCCAACTTTTTAGAAATAATACGACTTGCATCTTTAGAAATACGTGCAATTTGTGTGGCATATTTTTCACGAAAGTTTCCCGAAGGATAAAATGGTGGCGCATCGGGTAGCAATTGCACTAATGCCTCTGAAATATTTTGTAACTGCGAAAAATCAACATGTTCATAAACAGCATTTTCAGGAATATCTAAAACTGTATTTTTAATTTTCAAAAGATTCTCTAATACAGGAATTTCTGTTTTTTTCTGGTCATAGATAAAGATTTCACGTTTTTTCAATTCGTCAAGCAGATTTACATTATGAATTTCAAAAACAAGAAATGGATTGTTGTCTATTTCGCGACTTATTATATAGATAACGGAAGCCAGATGTTTGCACGGCACAGCCCAATCGGGACAAGTACATTGCATCTTGAAATCTGTCCATTGTTTGGGAAATACTTTGAGTCCAAGTTCTTCAGCAATTTTCAAAATAGCAGGATCCAGTTCACGGTTTAACAGTTTGGATATTAATGCGGGATGTTCAATTATTTTTTTCATCAACCGTTCGATATCTTCTTCAAAAAATGGCGGTATAATTACTGTTACCTTATACGGCATACTACGACTTCCAGAAACCTTCGCAACTATCTGATTACCTTTTATTTTAATATCCTTTACATGTCCGTTCCGTGCATACGAAGCCCCTCTTGGCAAACGATTGTCATAGTCAACATTTTCTAACGACCGTAACCAATGCTCTCCCCACCATGTTTTTCCAAATTTTTCTGACATACCTTATTATTGCTTAAAAATATCGCAAAATTAACTAAAAATATCTTATATTAAATGATTTTTTAACGGGAACAGAAAAAAATGACATTTTAAACGGCATTTAAACAACTTATTCGGGTGAAAAGTCAAATGATAGGAAAATCAGCCTGATTTTTGTCCATTAAACCCAAATTATGCATTAGAAAGATGTTTAAAATCAGGATATTACATTCTTGAAACTTTCTAATACTGAATTTGGGTTAAAACAAAAAAGTAAACAAGGCTGCCCTTTTGAGACAGCCTTGTTTACTTATCCTGTATTTTATTTGTTTACAGTTTCATTAATTATAACAGGTTTTATATCTTTTTGTAATTTAAATTTCTTAATTCCAACAAGTTCTACATCGAAAATCAGCGGAGAGAATGGTTTTATTATTTCGCCGCCTCTTGGCACTTGCGCTCCGTAGGCAAGTTCCTGTGGAATATAGAGCCGATAAGTTGAGCCGACAGGCATAATTTTCAGCGCATCTGTCCAACCTTTGATAACCTGCGTTACTACAAATTCTACAGGTTTTCCACGTTTTGCGTTTGAATCAAAAATTGTATCGTTTATCAATTTGCCTGTGTAATTAACTACAACTGTATCTGCATCGGTTGGCATTGCTCCTGTGCCTTGAGTAATAACTTCGTAATATACGCCTGCAGGAGTTTTTTGAATTCCTTCTTTTTTTGCAATTTCAGCAATAAATTTTTCGCCTGCTTCTTTTTCGGCTTTAAATTTAATAGCCAACTGTTCTGCCTGATGTTTTTGCATCGTATTATTCAGAAATTGAACAATTTCATCTTGATTAAGTTGTGTATATTTGCCTGTCAAACCGTTAATCATTCCTTGACGAAGAAGATTATAATTGAATTTTATAGTGCTGTCTCCTACAAAACCTTTTTCGTCAAACATAGCAAACGATTGTCCTATCTCTTTTTGCAAATTTGTCTTGCGGTCGTTTGGGTCAACTTTTGGGGCTTTCATTCCAGCCTCAAATCCTGCGAAAAACTCGTTGATATACTTGCCTGTGGTGTCGTTTTTCATAAAAAACTGGCGAAACTGGTCGCCTTGAGATAATCCAAGCGCATAACTGAGCGAATCAATTTCAGAATTAAGTTTTACTGATTTTGCTTTATTGCCAGAGCAAGCGGCAAAGGCGAGCATTGCAAAAATTACTGTCGAAAATATGATTGTTTTCTTCATTTCTTTAAATATTTATTAAAAATTTCAGTTAAAAAAATTATTTGTTATTTCCTGCTTTGGCAGAGTCGGGCAATTGAGATTGCATCTGTTCCTGCATTTGCTGTTGTTTGAGCATTTGCTCCATATATTGCGCCTGTTGAATTTTATTAGCAACACGCATTATATATCCCTGAGCCGAACCTGCGGTAAGAGTAGAGTCCTTATAATTGCGGAACGCATTAATAAAACCCTGTTTGAGCATATTAACATCAAGTTTGTAGTTTGGGTCGTTGGCAAATCCGTTTTCTTGAATTTGCTTGACAGCCTGTCCGAAAGCATACGCCTGATTATAGACTTCGCTTTTGCCTTTTGAACCGCGATACTCTTTATCCACGCCTTTAATAAATTCGGCAAGAACTTTTGTGTCGGAGTCAGTTGGAAATTCCCTCTGTTTAATCTGCATACCGTTCCACGTGCCGAACAAATAGTTTAAACTGTCTGTTTCTGTGGCGAGTTTCACTTCTTTAGGCGAAAAACCGCCGCTACCGCAAGCAGTCATTGCCACAATTGCAGTTGCCATAACTGCTGAAAAAAATAAATTTTTCTTTTTCATTCTATTTTAAAAATTTATATTGTTTTTTTATTATTTTAATTTACTAACAAATTGAATTTCAATGAGTTTATTCATTCATACAAATAAAATTATTCTCTGAAAAATGAGGGTGCAAAGGTAATCAAAATATTTGTAAAATAAATGCAATAATCATTTGTTTTTTTATTAAATATTCGTACGGCGTTGTTATTTGATAAAAAATTTGTTATAAAAATATTTTGAGTTTTTTCAGTACTCAATTTTACTTAAAAAAAGTCCTTTGGCGGGCGCGGAAGTTCCTGCGAGTGAACGATTTTTCCCTTCAATAATTTTTTTGAAATCGGCGATTGAAATTTTACCTTTGCCAACTTCTGTCAGCGTTCCCACTATGGCGCGAACCATATTTCGCAAAAAACGGTCAGCGGTAATTTCAAAAATCCACTCGTCAGCGTCAATTTGTTGCCATTTGGCAAAAATAACTTTGCAGTTGTTGGTTTTTGTGTCGGTATGCAGTTTGCTGAAACTTGTAAAATCCTGATATTGTGTAAGCAATTCTGCTGCTTTGTTCATTTTTTCAAAATTAAGCGGGGTTTCAATCCGTACTGCCGTGCTGTTTTTAAAAACATTTTTTTGAGTTGTAATATGATATTGGTAAGTACGTGCAACAGCCGAAAAACGCGCATGAACATCATTATTTACCAAAATAATTTTTTGAACAGCAATATCCTGCGGTAAAAAAGAATTAAGGTTTTTGCACAACGCCTTTTCATTTTCAAGTTTATTTGTCAAATCGAAATGCGCCACCATTTCTTTTGCATGAACGCCGGCATCTGTTCGCCCTGCGCCGACAATTTCCAATTCGGGCGTGCGCAACACTGTTCTCAACGCATTGGCAACAACTTCCTGCACCGAAATTCCGTTGGGTTGCGCCTGCCAACCGCAATAAGCAGCCCCATTGTACGATAAAAAAATAAAATAACGAAACATTTTACAAAAGTAGTTTTTTCCCTTGAAATTTTGTATTTTTGCAAA
>WRGS01000192.1 GCA_009787075.1 Paludibacter sp. | reverse complement strand
CTATAATAATTGCAGATTTGTAAGTGATTATATCAACAGTAATTTTACTCAATTCATTTGCATGCTTGTAAACAATTCGAGGATTAACAAAGGCAATACCCTTTGGCAGTTTTTTTTGCAAACACAATAACCGATTTACATTCTTTGTATATATCTGATGGATGAAAAACCGATTGGCGCATCGGCAAATCGGTTTATGTTTGCTATTGCGCATAAATCTGCGCCCTGATTGAAAATAATTGTTTTTATCTGTTCTTCGTTTGTCATTTTTTATTTTCAAATTTTTGCTTTTTGTTTAAGGTGTCGGCAATTTGCAGGGCTTTCACAAAACTTTGCCACTCTTTGCTTTTCCAACAATATCAAACGCTTAACGACAATTTCAATCCGAGTGCGTTGCTGATATTCAGGAACGTGGATAATTGTATGTCGGTTTCGCCTTTTTCAAGTATGACGATATATATGCGCTTTTTTCCGACTTTGTTGGCAAGTTGCGTTGGAGTAATTTTTAATTCTATGCGGCGGTCTTTGAGTATTTTACTGTAATACCAATTCAAAGCATGTTCCTCAAATACTATGCGAGAGGGCGTACCTTTTACACCATAAAGTTCGTCAAAATGTTCGTCGGCTCTTTTTAATTTTGCTAATTTTTCTTCATTGAGTGTCATAATATTTCCTCCCTTTTTATAATTACTCTTGCTTTTTCTATTTCTTTAAGATACCGTTTTTTGTCTTTTTTCAAAAACGAATTTAACAGAATTACTTTTGTCGCTTGCATAAAATTAGGATTATTTATTGCCATAAACATTATACGGTGTTCGTTTACGCCAGTGTAAATGCACACCTCATAAAATTCTGTATTTTGAACTTTCTTTAAAAAATTCTCGCTTACAACCTTTTGCGTTTGCATTAATTGTATGGCATAATCATATTTGCCTCGCGTCCGCAAATCTAATGAAGCAAAATACAAATCAAATTCTTTGGTTTTTAATACCGTTCTGATTTCTTCATTTTCCATTTTACAAAAGTAATATATTTTTACTACAAATACACATTTTTTTTTCAAAACTCACAACTTGTTGAAATTCCAACTTGCAGCGGTTTGCCTTTTTGGATAAAAGAATTGCCTGTGGATTTGAAATAAAATGTGTTAAAATCGGTGTTTGTCAAGTTTTTGCCCCAAAAATTGATGCGCGCACGTCCTTTGACAAGCGAAATTTGCGCGCCTAAAAGTCCGTAAAACTGCTGCCAAAGCGCGTTGTCTTCATTCCAATAAATTTTTCCTGCGCCCTGAAAATTTGCTTGAAACGCAATTTTTTCCAAAAACGGTTTATTTACAAAAACATTATATTCTCCAATAAGCGAGAGCGTGTTTTGCGGTGCGTAGGGAACAAAATTACCCGTATAATCGTTGTTTCCATCGTTAAATTTCAGAAATTTCGCATTTGTATAACCGTAATTTACAATGAAATTCGCTTTTGCAACGGAATATTTTGCTGAAAATTCTACGCCAAAACTGCGCATCTGTCCTGCATTTGACATTTTTCTGCCTGTTGATTTTCCTTCGGGGAAAACCGTAAGTTGCTGATTGGTACAGTCGATATAAAACAGTACGGCATTTGCTGTTAATTTGTTATTCAAGAGATTAAACCTTGCGCCGATTTCATAATTCCAACTGAACTCGGGTTTGTAGGGAACATCGTTAATAGTTGAGCCGTCGTCGGGATACACTCCAAACTGCTTCATCAAATTGGCTTGCATTTGCGATTGCAAAATATCTGAAAAAATTTGCGTGTTAAATCCGCCCGCTTTGTAACCATGTGCTAATGAGAAATATACATTATTTTTTCCAAAACAGTACATTGCCGAAAATTTTGGCAAAAGTTCGGCAAACTGCTCTGATTTGCTTCCGCTCATTTGAGAATAAATTTCTTTATAATCAGTGTTTTGCCATTTATTATAATTGAAAAATATTTTAGAATAATTTTTATAATCAATAAAAACATATTCAAAATCGAAACGCAACCCTGCTGTAAATATCAGATTTCCAATTTTATATGACGATTGATGATAAGCCGAAAGACCAAAATTCGGTAAATAGAAATCGCTGTGAATTACAAAATTATCATCGCTAAACGAAATTAATCCTTCGGGGTTAAGGTAATTTTGAATAGCATGATTGGCGTTTGCAAGAATCAAAGAGTCAATTCCTGTTTTTTTGAAAGTAACGGGCGCATTCATTTTCAACGATTTATAAAAGCCAAAAACGCCGCTAATCCATTGCCAATCAGCGTTATACTTGTTCGATTTTACAACAAATTCCTGCGTAACCGCTTTTTCATTTTGCTTTTGAGTTATAATAAAATATGGCTGCGGCAAAAAATCTTGGTCAAGGGTCATTCGGTCGTTTAAATATTGAAAACTTGTGGAACTTTCCGCTATTAAATTCTGATTTTGATAACGAAAAGTCAGTCCGTTTGTTATTGCCAAGCGGTCGTAAAAACAAGGGTCGTTATGATTAATCGGCAAAATTTTATCGGTTTGCAAATCGTATTTTGCGTAAGCAAAACCATTTTGTTTTATAGAATTAAAACAAAGAATGTAGTTGGCAATCAGATTTTCGTTAATAAAATGGACGTAACGCATTCGTGCGCCGTCTGCAATAAAATTGTCGGCTCGCTCGCCGTCAAATTCATTTTTAAAGAAGCCATCGCTTTGACGATGATTGAGCGAAATTGACATTGCAACTTTTTCGGTGAGTTTTTTATATTCAGAAAGCGAAACATCAAAAGTGTTTTCGTTGCCGTAACTTGCCGAAAACCGCGTTCCTTCATATCCAAAGGGCGAGAGTGTAAAAATGTTTATCACGCCGCCAACCGCATTTCGCCCGTAGAGTGTTCCCTGTGGTCCGCGCAAAACTTCAATTTTTGCAATATCATAAAAATCAAAATCATAGCCGTTTTTATTCAAAACAGGAATATTATCAACATACATCGCCATTGACGGCTGGTCAATCCGCGCACCGAGCCCTCTGACATACAGTGAACTTGTCATTTTTGAGCCGTAATCAGGCTGGTAAAAATTCGGCGTGGCAAGCGACAAATCTTTTGGACTTTCAATTCGCTGGTTTTCAATTTGCCGCAGCCCAAAAGTTGATGCCGATGCCTGCTGTTCAAATACGCCCTGCTGCTTTATTGGTGCAACAACCTCAATTTCAGCAAGCGAGCGAGCAGTGTCGGGGACTTCGGGCGGCACGCTGCATAATCCTAAAAAGAGTAATAAAGTCATTTTTCTAAAAAAGGACTGCAAAAGTAAGAAAAATTAGGAAATAATCATTACTTTTGCAGTCGAAAATCTAAATTTTGGAATTGTTAAATCTTTAAAATATATGGATGAATTAATTTTACAATTAAAAAGAGAAATCATTGAAGTATTAAATCTTGAAAACCTGAACCCTCAAGATATTGACGAAAATGCGCCGCTTTTTGGCGAGGGTTTGGGGCTTGATTCTATTGATGCGCTGGAACTTATTGTGTTGATGGAGAAAAACTACGGCATCAAACTTAAAGACCCCGCTCAAGGCAAAGAAATTTTCAAATCAATAAAAATTTTGGCTCAATATATTGACGAAAACCGTACTAAATAATTCGTTTGTTACACAGCGGAAAAAAATCGGTTAAAATCAGTTGGGGTATGGAAAAAATTCTGATTAGCGGAATGGGCATTGTTTCGGCAATGGGCAATGGCGTTAACGAAAATTTGCAGGCATTGCGCTGCAATTGCAGCGGCATTGCGCCTTTGCGTTATTTAAGTACAGCGCACAAAGAATTTCCTGTAGGCGAGGTAAAGATGACTGACGAAGAAATGATTTCTCTTTTGCAAATACCTGAAAATCAACCAACAACTCGCACTTCACTAATGGGTATTATGGCAGTTGGCGAAGCCATATCTAATGCAAATTTGCAATTGGATAAATCGAATCATAAATTGAAAATAGCATTGATTAATGGAACAACCGTTGGCGGAATGGACAAAAGCGAGCAGTTTTATACCGATTTTTTGACAAATGATACAAAAAACGCATACATTGCCACGCACGATTGCGGTGCATGTACAGAAATGATTGCCGATTATTTTGGAATATTTTCGCAGGTAAGCACCGTTTCTACCGCGTGCAGTTCAGCTGCAAATGCGATTCTTTTGGGCGCGGAACTGTTAAAAAGCGGACGTGCAGATATTGTAGTGGCAGGCGGAGCGGAATGTCTTACAAAATTTCACCTAAACGGATTTAATACTCTAATGATTTTAGATAAAGAACATTGCCGTCCGTTTGATGCCGCCCGTGCAGGACTGAACTTGGGCGAAGGCGCAGCGTATATTGTTATGGAAAAAGCAAAAGAAAATTCCCGCTCTTTTGAGCAAGGCAAAGAAGAAATAATACTTGCAGGGGCTGCCAATACTTGCGATGCTTTTCATCAAACGGCAACTTCGCCGCAAGGAGACGGCGCATTTCTTGCAATGAAAAAAGCCCTTGAAGAAGCAGGTATTTCGCCAGAACAGATTGATTATATCAACGCACACGGAACAGGCACGCAAAATAACGATTTAACCGAAGGAATTGCCATTGAACGTATTTTTGGGGCAAATATCCCGCCTGTTTCTTCTACAAAAGCATTTACAGGACATACTACAAGCGCAGCAGGCAGCATAGAGGCGGTAATTTCAATTTTATCTTTGCAAAATAATTTTATTCCAAATAATTTGAATTTTAAAGAGAAAATGCCTGAATTGTCGTTTACGCCAAATTTTAACGATGTAGCTGTTGAGCAAAATGGAAATTTAAAACCGCAAAAATCTGAATTGAGGCACGTTCTTTCCAATTCTTTCGGCTTTGGAGGCAATGATACCTGTTTGATTTTTTCAAAAAATTAATAAATCAATTAAATGCAAAATCAAGATATAGAAATTAAGATAGAAAAAGCCGCATTGGTCGGATTGATAACGCCCGAACAGCAGGAGTTGCAAGCGCGGGAATATATTGACGAACTGAAATTTTTGGCACATACCGCAGGCATTACTCCTCAAAAAGTGTTTTTGCAAAGAGTTGAATATCCAAATCCGAAAACTTTTGTCGGTCCGGGAAAACTTGACGAAATTAGCGCTTATGTTATTGAAAAAGAAATAGATACAGTTATTTTTGATGACGAACTTTCGCCGAAGCAACTGCGCAATATTGAGCGCGAATTGAAAGTACATATTCTTGACCGTACAAATCTTATTCTTGATATTTTTGCTCAACGGGCACAAACCGCCAGCGCAAAAACGCAGGTAGAACTTGCCACGCTGCAATATATGCTCCCGCGCCTGTCGCGTCTGTGGGGGCATTTAGACCGTCAGCGCGGCGGCGGAATTACTTCGCGTGGAATGGGCGAAAAGCAAATTGAAGCCGACCAGCGAATTATTCGCCAGCGAATTGCACTGCTCAAGCAGCAACTCAAAGATATTGACCGCCAAATGGCGACGCAACGTAAAAATCGCGGAAAACTTGTGCGCGTTGCGCTTGTGGGTTATACAAACGTTGGAAAATCAACTTTGATGAATCTTTTGAGTAAAAGCGAAGTTTTTGCCGAAAATAAACTTTTTGCCACACTTGATACCACTGTGCGCAAGGTTACAGTTGAAAATTTGCCATTCTTACTGACTGATACTGTGGGTTTTATACGAAAATTGCCGCACAATTTGATTGAATCGTTCAAATCTACACTCGACGAAGTGCGCGAGGCGGATTTGCTGCTGCACGTTGTGGATATTTCGCATTCCGCTTTTGAAGAACAAATGACGGTTGTAAATCAAACTTTGAAGGAAATTTCGCCTGATGAAAAACCCGAAATCGTGATTTTTAATAAAATAGACGCTTTTTCATACGTTCAAAAAGATGAAGATGACCTTTCGCCTGTTGCAAAAGAAAATATTTCGCTTGACGAACTTAAAAAAACGTATTTTAGCCGTTTGCACGATAATTGCGTGTTTGTTTCGGCAACCGAAAAAAACAATATTGACGAATTGAAAAATATTTTGTATCAAAAAGTTAAGGAAATCCACGTTGAACGTTATCCATATAACGATTTTCTGTTTCAAAAATTTGATTAAGTTTTAATAGAGTTTGAATTTTTAAATCATAAATTTAAATGAATCTCTGCATAGATACAGGCAATTCAACTTCAAAAATTGGAATTTTTGAAAACAATGAGTTAAATCATTTCTTTTTATTTGAAAATATTATCAAAAAAGAAGAAATTGCGCGACTTTGCAATCGTTTTCCGATTGATGCGTGCATTTTTTGCTCAACGGCAAAGCCCGATTTTGAATTTATTGATTTTTTAAAAGATAAAAATCCGTTTTTTATCGAACTTAATCAAAAGACGAAAATTCCGATTACAAACTGCTACAAAACACCTGAAACGCTGGGTAAAGACCGTTTGGCTGCGGTTGTCGGCGCGAGTTTTTTGCAGCCGAGTGCAGATATTTTGGTTGTCGATGCAGGAACGGCGATTACTTTCGATTTTATTGATGCGCAGAAAAATTATCACGGCGGAGCAATTTCGCCCGGACTTTCTATGCGTTTTCGTGCATTGAACGAATTTACAGGCAGGTTGCCGTTGGTGCAAGTTGCTGAAAATGAAAACATTGAGTTAACAGGCAATGATACTCAAACATCAATCCTTTCTGGTGTTGTAAATGGAATTATTTTTGAAATCGACAGTTTTATTTGCGCTTTAAAAGAAAATTTTCCTGCACTTACAGTTGTTATAACAGGCGGAAATGCTGATTTTTTGGCAAAACGACTGAAAAACAATCCAATTACATTAGAAAAAAATCTCGTCTTAAAAGGGCTGAATCGGATTTTAGAATTTAACAGATGAATCAGATAAAGAAAGTGCGGATTTCATTTTTTCTTTTTAAATTCCTGTTTACAATTAAAACAATAATATTTCTTTTGAAGAAACGGTGTAGGAAATACAAATAATAGCGAAGTAACTAAAAATAACCAACCTGCTTTTTTGGATTTAACAACTTCGTCAGAGCCGCAAATCGAGCAAAATATTTTATATCCGTCATTTGAGTTTTGTTGTTCTATGGAATAATCGTTCAAATGACAGGATTCATTGTACGGTTGTAAATCTTTGCCATTAATATATTCCGTTTCTTTCAAAATTTCAATGGCTTTATTCAAATCGCTTTCCTTGACTTGAAGTTTTATTCCTCCAATGACGTTTGAATAAAAAGGATTAACCTGAACAGTAAATTCATCTTTTACAAAAACAAGTAATGCCTTCCGATTCCAACCTGCCTCGAATTACTGCAATTTCGTATCCATAAGTGGCTGTTAAAACTGTTATAAATTTTTCGTTTTCCATTCAGACTGCAAAAACACAAAAATATTTAGAATCATTTATGTGCATTTATAAAAAATGTGTTTCAATGCTGTTAATCATTATATTAGGCAGAATCAGGCTCTTAACTATACTTAACATTTTCTTTGCGTAAAAGTTAAATTATTTTAAATAAATAATATTATAAATAACATTATAAATATTTTTAGTACTTTTGCAGCGTCAAAAAAATATTTGTCATCTTAATCTAAATATAAAAACAATAAACAAATTGCAAATTCAATCAATAAACATTATTTTTATAGCAATAATAAGTAATAAGACATCACCCTATTCACGTAATTTCATTTCACCAAAATTATTTACAGGAATTTGGCACAATGGCACACACGGTCAAAATGTTCGCTATATTTCTGAAAATTAGAAAGATATTTGTTTGTCAGTTGTTTGTGGTCGGAATTTATTCCGACCATTTTTTTTGAAATATAAAATAATTAGGCTATCTCACAGGTATATTCAACTTTAAAAGAACAAAAAGAAAGCACAAAGAACACAAAATAAAATATATTGATATTCAGATATTTGTGTTCTTTATGAAATTCCCTTGTGAACTTTGTGGTAAAAAATTTGAGTTTTTATGCAGCCTGTACTTATTTTTTACACAGATATTAATTTTTACAGTTTTTCAAACCTTGCCTGAAAAAATCTCAATGCTTTTGGTTCATACACCATACGCAAACCGCGTGCTTTATCGCGTTGGGAGTAAAGTTCTATAATGCTGTCGGCAACAATGTCGAAATGCGACTGCGTATAAACTCTGCGCGGAATTGTCAGACGAATGGTTTCGAGTTTCGGTTTGTGTTCTTTGCCCGTAACTTTATCTCGCCCTGCCGAAACGATGCCGCGTTCCATTGAACGCACGCCGCTGTGAACATACAAATCGGCTGCAAGCGATTGTGCAACATACTGCTCCTGCGGAATATTTGGATAAAATGCTTTCGCATCAACAAAAACGCCGTGTCCGCCGCAGGGACGAATAATTGGAATTCCTGCTGCATCAAGTTTGTTCCACAAATATTGCGACTGTGCAATGCGATGCGCCATAACGTGGTCCTGGCACGCTTCCAACATTCCGCGCGCCATTGCTTCCATATCGCGCCCTGCCATTCCTCCGTAAGTTTGCAATCCTTCATAAACCACTACCAATGAGCGCATTGTGGTGGCATCTTGCTCGTCGTTGCAAGCGGCAAAACCGCCAATATTTGTATGAAAATCTTTTTTGCCCGAACAGGTTGCAACATCGGTATAAGAACACATTTCGCGCAAAATCTGTTTTACCGATTTATCGGCATAGCCTTTTTCGCGTATTTTAATAAAATAAGCATTTTCCATTGCGCGAGTGGCGTCAAGTACAACTTTTATTCCGTTTTCGTGCGCCATTTTGCTTACCGCTTTCAAATTTTCCATCGAAACAGGTTGCCCCCCTGCCAAATTAACAGTAACGCCAATAGTGATGTATGCAATATTTTTCGCACCTTTTTCTTTAATTAATTTTTCAAATTTATTCAAATCTACATTTCCTTTAAAAGGATTTTCGTTAGATGGATTGTGCGCCTCGTCACAAATCACGTCTATAAAAATTCCGCCTGCAAGTTCCTGATGTTCGCGCGTGGTTGTAAAATACATATTTCCGGGAACATACTGACCCGGTTTAATTAAAGTTTTTGAAACCAACTGCTCTGCGCCGCGCCCCTGATGAGTGGGAATTAAATATTTGTAGCCAAAACATTCGTACATAGCGTCTTCGAGGTGGTAATAGTTTTTCGAGCCTGCGTAAGCCTCGTCGCCAAGCATCAGCCCTGCCCATTGGTCTTCGCTCATTGCGTTTGTGCCCGAATCTGTCAGCAAGTCAATATAAACGTCTTCGCTGCGCAAAATAAAAGTATTGTAACCTGCTTTTTTGATTGCATCTTCGCGATATTTGCGTGTTGTGATTTTCAAAGGCTCAACCATTTTGATTTTGTAAGGTTCAGCCATTGGATATTTGTCAAAATTCATAAGTATTTAATATATAGATAGTTAAACTAAAATTTTATTTTTCTGTTTAATTTTTTAAGAGTGTAAAAATAGAAAAAACATATAAAATTTTATACAGGTTTTCGGCATTATTTTTTTTTGAAAAATATTTATTTAATAATTCAAACAAAAACAGCATTATTTTTAATAATTTATAATTGAAAACAGCAATAATGATATTAAAACAAAATTTTTAAATAGAAGAATTTTGTTTTTTGCAAGTACAGATTTTAAATGTTAGCATAGGCGGTTTGCAAAATTTTACATATTTTTGCAAATAATTTTTCCTCAACAAAACTTTTTCAATGCAAAATTTGCAACATATTAAAAATCAGTTAGATAAATATGTAGATAAGTTCAATACGCTTGAATTTATCGA
>WRGS01000191.1 GCA_009787075.1 Paludibacter sp. | reverse complement strand
TGCAAAGTTATGGTAAATTTTTATTCCGACAAAATATTTTTTGAAAAAAGAAATAATTTTGTCGGAATTTAATAAAGTTTAACAATTCAAGGTTTTTTACAAAATCGCTTTTACCTGTTCATAAACGTTTTTGGCGGTAAAACCAAGTTTTTCATCTAAAACTTTGTAAGGCGCGGAAAATCCGAATGAATTTAAGCCGAAAACTTTACCGTTTTCGCCTACCAAACTTTCCAAAGTTACAGGCAAGCCTGCTGTCAAACCAAAACGTTTGATATTTTTCGGTAGAATATTTTCTTGATATTCAGCCGATTGCTTGCGGAAAAGTCCTTCACTAGGTACAGAAACAATACGAATTTTAACTCCGTCTTTTTTCAAAAGTTCCGAGCCTTCGTTCAAAGTAGCAACTTCCGAACCTGAGGCGAGTAGCACCACATCGGGATTTGGGTCGGAATAAACAATGTATGCGCCTTTTTCAACTTCGCGTTTGTCGGCGGGCAAATCATTGATATTTTGACGTGAAAAAATTAATCCTGTCGGCGTTGTGGTATTTTCCATTGCGAGCTTCCAGCAAAGTGTCGCCTCCTCCGCATCGGCAGGGCGCAAAACGAGCATAGAATTATGTCCGTTATGATTTTGCAGTTTTTCCATAAGGCGAATTTGCGCTTCCTGTTCTACAGGCTCGTGCGTGGGTCCATCTTCTCCAACGCGGAACGCATCGTGTGTCCAAATAAATTTTACGGGTGTTTCCATTAGCGCAGCCATACGTACAGCGGGTTTCATATAATCGGAAAAAACAAAAAAAGTAGCGCATGCAGGAATCACGCCGCCGTGCAATGCCATTCCAATCGCCACGCAAGCCATTGTGAGTTCGGCAACGCCAGCCTGCAAAAATGCGCCGCTGAAATCGCCTTTTGCCAACGCATGAGTTTGCTTTAAGAAACCGTCTGTTTTGTCCGAATTGGAAAGGTCGGCAGAGGCAACTATCATATTTTCAACCTGTTTGGCGAGTTCGCCAAGAACTGTAGCCGATGCTGCACGAGTAGAATTATTTGGTTTTTGAACAATTTTTGTCCAATCAATTTTTGGATATTTTCCGCTAAAAAATTCGGTTAATTTTTCTGCTAATTCAGGATTTTCTTTTGCCCATTTTGCTTTTAAAGATTTTTTTTCTGAAACGATTTTTTTTAATTCTTCGGCGCGTTTTGCATAAATTTCTTTTGTTTCTTCAAAAAATTCAAAAGGATTTTCAGGATTTCCGCCAAGATTTTTAATTGTTTTTTCAAAACTTGCACCTGCCTCGCTTAACGGTGCGCCATGCGTTGCACATTGACGTTCAAAATTTGTTCCGTCTTCTTTTACTGCGCCTTTGCCCATAATGGTTTTGCCGATAATCAAAGTCGGTTTCGATGTTTCGGCTTTTGCCTCGTTCAAGGCTGCGCGAATTTGCTCTGGGTCATTTCCCTGAATTTCAATAACTTTCCAACCCCAAGCCTCGTATTTTGCGTGCGTATTTTCACTGGTAACGGCGTTTGTACCTGTGGAAAGTTGAATATCGTTGGAATCGTAAAACATTATCAAATTGTCCAAACCCAAATGCCCAGCCAAACGTCCTGCGCCCTGCGAAATTTCTTCCTGCACGCCGCCATCGGAAATAAAAGCGTAAATTGTCTGATTCATCACTTCGCCAAAACGCGCTTTAAGAAATTTTGCTGCAATAGCCGCGCCAACGGCAAAAGTATGTCCCTGTCCGAGTGGTCCTGAAGTGTTTTCTATGCCGCGCAACACATCAACTTCCGGATGTCCGGGCGTTGGCGAATCCCACTGACGAAACTGCGCAAGTTCGGCAAGTGAAAATTTTCCTGCACACGCCAGCACGCTGTACAGCATCGGACTCATGTGTCCGGGATCTAAAAAAAAACGGTCGCGCCCTTCCCATGCAGGATTTTCGGGGTCGTATTCCAAAAATTCGCTGTAAAGAACATTTATAAAATCTGCACCACCCATTGCTCCGCCCGGATGCCCCGATTTTGCCTTTTCTACCATTGATGCCGCCAAAATTCTGATATTATCAGCGGCTTTGTTTAATTTGGATATTGAGTTCATATTTAATATTTTTTATTTTCTAACATCTGAAATTAACCGTTTTGTTACAATTGCGGGGCAAAGATACAAAAATTTTTATACTGCAAAATATTTATGGCAAATATTTATTGAAAGGCGGTTTTTATAAAATTAGAAACTGTTTAAATTTTTGTATGAAAAGCAAAATTTTGTTTTGGGGACTTCTAATAATTCATTTTTTACATTTTGATTTTTCAAAAGAGCCGAAGTCAGTTAAAACTCTGCAAAAAATTACTGCAAAGTAAATCAATATTTTTGAGATAAACAACTCTTTTATCGAAAATTTATCTGTCTATCTATCTGTTTATCAGCAATTTAATTTTAATTATTTTTTATTTTTAACATTTTATCGGCAAAAAGTTTAGTCGAACAATCTGCTCGTAACGGCACATATTATAAAGTAAATTTATCAATACGGTAATGCCTCTTGCTCGCTGAAAACTATGTAAAAATTGTTCATGCTATTTGTTGCAAAACCAAAAACGTGTTCAATACGACTACCCAACTTTGATAACTTCAAACTTGTCTCATCTTTATCAAATAAACCGATGCGACCTGTTTTTTTGTATGATAATTTATTCATATACTTTGATGGTTTGTCTTTACTCTGCAAAGATACAACTAATTATCTGATTTTCAAAATTTTAATTTTTAGAAGTGCCCTTAATTTATTTGCGGAATGGCAGCAATTGAAAAATCGTTGATGCGGATTTGATTTTGGCATTCTTTGAAAGGGATTTGGTTTCTGGAGTATTTGACAAAAAATTGTTGTAAAGAATCTTGTGGAATATAAGGCAATTTGTACAGCACACTGTCTATCATTATGCTGTAATCTGCATTGTCTTTAAATGAAATTTCTTTTCCATTTTCATCTAAAATGCTGTAATAATAATATATAGTGCAATCTATCCAATCCGATTGAGCCTTAATAATGTTAGAGTAAAACACTAACATTATTAAAACACAAAAGGTTGTCAAATTATATTTGTTTCCAAATATTTTATTCATGATTTCTTAATGAAAAGCATTGTACTCTTTCACTTTTCTTCGTGCGTTATTGCGTCAAAGACGGCTATAGCAGTCATATTGACAATGCTGCGCACAGAACTTTCCATATCAAGAATATGAATAGGCTTGTTCAGCCCCATTTGAATTGGTCCCACACTCTCGCCAACGCCCATTTCAAGCAGCATTTTGTGCGTTGTATAAGCAGACGACAGATTAGGGAAAATCAAAGTATTAACATCAAGCCCTTTAAGTTTGGTAAAAGGATATTTTTCATCGCGCAGATTTTTATTTAAAGCAAAATTTACCTGCATCTCGCCGTCAATTATCATTTCAGGATACTTTTCGTGCAACTGATTGATTACCTCATGAATACTTGCGGGACTGCCTTTTTTGTCCTGTCCGAAATTTGAATAAGAAAGCATTGCCATAATCGGCTCTTTGCCAAATCGTTTAACGTTTTCGTGCGTCAAACGGGCGATGTCGGCAAGGGTTTCAGAAGACGGACGTCGGTTGAAATGCGTGTCGGCAAGGAAAAACATGCCTTTTTGCGTATTAAGAATGTGCATTGCAGCGATGTTGTTCAATCCTTCTCTTATCCCGACAGTTTCTTTTGCCGCGCGAATTGTATCTTCATATTTTGTATAAACACCTGTAATTAAAGCATCTGCATCGCCGCAATCAACCATCATCATTCCAAAATAATTGCGGTCGAACATTTTATCGTACGCTTCGTTGAAATTCATCCCTCCGCGGCTTAATTTTTCAGATAACTGTTTTGCATATTTTGTGCGGCGGAGTTCTTCGCGGTCGTGCCGCAGATTTACAATTTCAATTCCTTCAAGATTAATACCGTGTTCTGCAGCGATAGCAGCGATTTTTTCTTCATTGCCTAATAAAATTGGCTGACAAATTCCGAGCGTATATGCTCTGCGTGCGGCTTTCATCATATTTACATGCAGCGATTCGCTGAAAACTACGCGTTTGCGTTTCTCTCTGGCAATATCGTAAATATGGCGCAACAAAGTATCGTCGCTGCCCATCATTTTTTGCAAAAACGATTTATATTCTTTCATGTCGGTTATTTGCTTGCGTGCAACGCCCGATTCCATTGCCGCCAAGGCAACGGCGGGTGCAACGGTTGTAAGCAAACGCGGGTCAAGCGGTTTGGGAATAATATATTCGCGTCCGAAACTGATTTTTTTCTCTTTGTAAGCCATATTGACCATATCGGGCACTGCTTTTTTTGTCAGTTCAGCAATTGCACGAACAGCCGCAATTTTCATTGCCTCGTTGATTTTCGTTGCGCGACTGTCGAGTGCACCGCGAAAAATATACGGAAATCCGAGTACATTATTTATCTGATTTGGATAATCGGAACGCCCTGTGGCAAAAATTATATCTTTACGCGCCGCCATTGCATTTTCGTACGAAATTTCGGGATTCGGATTTGCAAGGGCAAACACAATCGGATTTTTGCTCATAGATTGCACCATTTCTTTTGTAAGAACATCGGCAACAGAAAGTCCGACAAAGACATCAGCATCTTTTACCGCTTCAGCCAAAGTAGTAATATCACGGTCGGTGGCAAATGGTTTTTTGCGGTCGTTCAAATCGGTGCGTTTTTTGGAAATCACTCCTTTACTGTCGAGCATTACGATATTTTCCAATTTTGCGCCCAAAGCCATATAAAGCAAGGTACAGGAATTTGCCGCTGCACCCGCGCCGTTTACAACAATTTTTATATCTTCAATCTGCTTGTCAATCAATTCCAAAGCATTGAGCAATCCTGCGGTTGAAATAATCGCTGTTCCGTGCTGGTCATCATGCATAATGGGAATATCAAGTTCTTCTTTGAGGCGGTCTTCAATATCAAAACATTCGGGCGCTTTAATATCTTCCAAATTTATTCCGCCAAAAGTTGGAGAAATCGCTTTTACAATTTCAACAAATTTATTAGGGTCTTTTTCATTAATTTCAATATCAAAAACGTCAATTCCTGCAAAAATTTTGAAAAGCAAGCCTTTTCCTTCCATTACAGGTTTTCCTGCTATTGCGCCGATGTCGCCAAGTCCTAAAACGGCTGTTCCGTTGGAAATTACGGCAACCAAATTGCCTTTTGAAGTATATTCGTAGGCAGCGTGTGAATTTTTTTCAATTTCGAGGCAAGGCTCGGCAACGCCCGGCGAATAAGCAAGCGAAAGGTCGAGTTGCGAACTGTGCGGCTTTGTAGGCACAACCTCAATTTTTCCAGGTTTGCCTGACGAATGATAACGAAGAGCGTCTTCGCGTGTAAATTGTGGCATATTATTATTTTAATTACAAATTACAAATTAAGAATTATGATTTTTTAAGGCACAAAATTACACAAAAATTTGTATGTTGATTTTTTTTTAATTTTTTTTAAAATAAAAATATTACTTTTGCACTTTCTGAAATTTTTGTCAATTAATAAAATTTCGGATTTTTGAAACATTAAATTTTTAAATATAAAAAAAATAAAATGAGTATAGAAAAATTAAGAAATTCTGTAAGAAATATCCCCGATTTTCCTATCGAAGGTATTCAGTTTAAAGATGTTACCACTCTTTTCAAGTCAGCCGAAAACCTGCGCGAAATAACCGATATTCTCACAAAAATGTATGCCGACAAAGGAATTACAAAAGTTGTAGGCATCGAAAGCCGCGGTTTTATAATGGGTCCTATTATGGCTGTGGAACTTGGCGCGGGCTTTGTTCCTGTGCGCAAGCCGGGCAAGTTGCCTGCTGATGTTTTTGAAGAAAAATATGAAAAAGAATACGGCACAGACGCGATTCAGATACACAAAGACGCGCTTTCGCCCGATGATGTTGTGCTGATTCACGACGATTTGCTCGCCACAGGAGGAACGATGATTGCCGCTTATAATCTTGTGAAAAAAATTGGAGTTAAAAAAGTGTATATCAACTTTTTGATTGAACTTGAAGATATGAAAGGGCGCGAACTTTTTGCAAAAGATGTGGAAGTGGAAACGCTGATAAAGTTTTGATTTGCAATTATTTTATTTTATAAAAAATATTTGGAAATTTTTTTAAAGAAAAATGGCAAAAAAACAGATAGACAGCATCACAAAATTAACAAAAATTGTTGAAGGCATTCAGGAACTCAAAGGAAAACGCATTGTAACGGTTGATATGACAGGTTTGCAGGATACGCCATGTTCGTATTTTGTTATTTGTCAGGGGGATAGCAATACACACGTTAATTCAATTACAAATTCGGTGAGCCGCTGGGTGCGAGAAAAAATTCATATTCATTCTCAAGAAATCGACGGTTTGGAAAATTGCCGTTGGGTTGCAATGGATTATGGAGAAATAATTGTGCATATTTTTCAGCGTCCAGACCGCGAATTTTACGACCTTGAAAATCTTTGGCTCAACGCAGAACTGACTTGGTACGAAGACGTAGCATAACAGAAAATTTTATTTGATTTTTTCTGTTCAGAATTGTGTCCTGTTTTTAAAATACATCAATAAAATGATGCATTTTGTATTTTTACATACTACCGTTTAGCAGAATTTGTAATCTTGTTAAAGTGAGTATAAGCATTAGAGATTATATAGAATAAGCAACTTTTGTGTTTTTAATAAATTTATAATCAATGAGTTTAGACTCTAATCAATATAATGTCTCGCATAATCAAAATGTTGCATTTGTTACTTGAATGTGCGAAGTAAAAATATGGAATAAAAAATGATTCAATGTACCTGATACGCAGGAAAACAATTTCTTTAACAGGAAAAACTTGTTATCTTTGCAAATTCCGCTGTTTTTTTGTACTTTTGCACCTCAAATTTTAGAAAAAGAATGCAAAAAATACGAAATATAGCCATTATTGCGCACGTTGACCATGGTAAGACAACTCTTGTAGATAAAATGTTGCTCGCAGGACATCTTTTCCGCGACAACGAAAAAGCGGGCGAACTGATAATGGACAACAATGACCTCGAACGCGAACGCGGAATTACTATTTTGGCAAAAAATGTTTCCATTGAATATAACGGCATCAAAATCAACATTATAGACACTCCCGGACATGCTGATTTCGGCGGAGAAGTAGAGCGTGTTCTCAATATGGCTGACGGTGTTTTGCTGCTGGTTGATGCTTTTGAAGGAACAATGCCGCAAACGCGCTTTGTGCTGCAAAAAGCGTTGCAGATTGGTTTGAAACCGATTGTTGTGATAAACAAAGTGGATAAACCAAATTGCCGCCCCGAAGAAGTTCACGAAATGGTTTTCGACCTGATGTTCAACCTCGATGCAACCGAAGAACAACTTGATTTTCCTGTAATTTACGGCTCGGCAAAACAGGGCTGGATGTCGAGCGATTGGCAAAAACCTACAAATAATATTTTACCGCTTTTAGAAGCGATTATCGAACATATTCCTGCGCCTGTGCAACTCGAAGGAACGCCGCAAATGTTGATTACTTCACTTGACTATTCGTCTTATGTTGGCAGAATTGCTGTTGGACGTGTACATCGCGGCACTTTGCGCGAAGGAATGGAAATTTCACTTGTTAAACGCGATGGCGCTGTGCAAAAAGCAAAAATCAAGGAACTTTATACTTTTACAGGCTTGGGCAGAACGCGCACTCAGTTGGTTGATTCGGGTGATATTTGTGCAATTATGGGAATTGACGGCTTTGAAATCGGCGATACGATTGCCGACGCGCTCAACCCAGAACAACTTGCACCGATTGCTATCGACGAACCTACAATGAGTATGGTTTTTACTGTTAATGATTCGCCGTTTTTTGGACGGGAAGGAAAATTTATCACTTCGCGCCATATCCACGACCGCCTTATGCGCGAATTGGACAAAAATCTGGCTTTGCGGGTTGAAAAAAACATTGATTCCGATGTTTGGAATGTTTATGGACGCGGCGTTTTACATCTTTCTATTTTGATAGAAACTATGCGCCGCGAGGGTTACGAATTGCAAGTGGGGCAGCCGCAGGTTATTTATAAGGAAATAAACGGTGTGAAATGCGAACCGATTGAGCAATTGACCATTAATACGCCCGAAGAATGTTCGGGAAAAATTATTGAAATGGTTGCCGTGCGCAAAGGCGAAATGCTGTCGATGGAGGCGGTGAATGACCGTATTCAATTGGAATTTAACATTCCTTCGCGCGGCATTATCGGCTTGCGCAATAATGTTTTGACTGTTTCGGCGGGCGAGGCGATTATGGCGCATCGTTTTGCTGAATATCAGCCATACAAAGGCGATATTGAAAAACGAACAAACGGCTCGCTTGTGGCTATGGAAACAGGAACGGCTTTCGCTTATGCTATTGATAAACTGCAAGACAGAGGTAAATTTTTTATTTTTCCGCAAGATGAAGTTTATGCAGGTCAGGTTGTGGGCGAAAGCAGCAAGGAGGGCGATATTGTTATCAATGTTACCAAATCCAAAAAACTTACCAACGTGCGTGCAAGTGGTTCGGACGATAAAGCGCGGATTATTCCGCCCATTGTTTTTTCGCTCGAAGAAGCCTTGGAATATATCAAAGAAGATGAATATGTAGAAGTTACGCCGACAAAAATCCGCTTGCGCAAAATAATTTTAGACGAAAACGAACGAAAACGCGCGAATAAAAAATAAAGTTTAAAGAACAAAACGTGTATTCTATTGTCGTGTGCAAGTGGGATAGTATAGTATAAAACTTGATTAACTTTGACTTGGCGTTATAGTTTTATAAATTATATATGAGATAAAAATGAGATTTCGATTTGTAATATTATTTCTTTTTCTTTGTGTTTATTGTAAGTCGCAAACAATGCATAAAGTTTATGATGGGAGATATAAATGTTTGTCAGATAGTCTAATAAGTCTTATATTAGATTCCTCTTTTTTTGAATTTATAAGTTACTCTGACACATGGGAAACATTCAGTCATAAATATATTGACTTTGAGAAAATATTTGATTCGAAACCAATAAAGTATGTAAATGTTTATTCGATTTCATAAATTTATGTGGACAAAAATATGGCTATCAGACAAAAGGATTTATGACGAGTGGAGGATTTGCATATACGTTTGATTTTGAATATAATCTTATTTGTGAGCCTGATTATGAATTGGTTAAAGCCGTGTCGGAGGCACACGCAAAATGCTATATCTCATACGATGAAGCACAAAAAATTGCGATTGAAAACACGCAGAAAAAAATCGCGAAAAACTTGGACTAATTATTTGATTAATGATTTGACTACTAATCAAGTTTTTTGGTTGATTGAGAGGGAAACTGGTTTTAGAAATGGAATTATTGAACAAATAAAGATAAATGCAATCAGCGGGGAAGTTATTGAAAAAAACGAAATGAAATATCGCAAGAATTTTTTTGAAGCATTGAGTAATAAACTATTTAAAGTACCATAAATTACAGTTTTATGAAAAACTGCCAGCACACAACGAGCGGTTTGGTGTTAGTGGGAGACAGCGCATCGCAATGAAATAGAAAATTAAAAAAATAAATTTAGTTTTCAACAAAATATTTTTGTATAAGAAAATAAATTGCTATTTTTGCATAAAATTTAATTATAGGGAAATAATATGGAAAATTTGATATTAGA
>WRGS01000190.1 GCA_009787075.1 Paludibacter sp. | reverse complement strand
CGCATTTCCTGCGATTTTGCGCGCATTTCCTGCTCTGTTGCCACAGCCATTGCACGCCGCTCTTCTGCCTTTGCCTGCGCAATGTTTTTGTCGGCATCGGCTTGGTCCATTTGCAGTTGCGCACCGATATTTTTTCCTATATCAATGTCGGCAATGTCGATAGACAGAATTTCAAAGGCTGTTCCCGCGTCCAAACCTTTGCTCAAAACAAGTTTCGAAATAGAATCAGGATTTTCCAAAACCGATTTGTGCGAAGCGGCAGAACCGATTGATGACACAATTCCTTCGCCCACACGCGCCAAAACGGTTTCTTCACCTGCCCCGCCGACAAGTTGCCTGATATTTGCACGGACAGTAACGCGCGCTTTTGAAATCAACTGAATTCCGTCTTTTGCAACAGCGGTAACAGGCGGAGTATCAATCACTTTCGGATTTACCGACATTTGCACAGCCTGAAACACATCGCGTCCTGCAAGGTCAATTGCAGTTGCCATTTTGAAACCCAAATCGATATTTGCTTTAGAAGCCGACACAAGCGCGTGTGTAACGCGTTCAATATGTCCGCCTGCAAGATAATGAGCCTCCAAACCATCGCGGGTAACATCTTGAATATCCGCTTTGTGCGCCTCAATCATACAACTTACAATTTTTGAAGGCGGTACATTACGAATACGCATTACAAACAACTGAAACAGCGAAATTTTAACTCCCGACGTACGCGCTTTTACCCAAAGCATTATCGGCATATAATACAAAAACAATATTGCAATTATTGCAACAATAAAAATTAAGACATATTCAAGTAACTCCATAAAATAAATATTTATAAATTAGTATTTTAATTTTTTTTGCAAAGATAATACATTTTTACAATAAACAAATAAGTTGTAATAAATATTTTAAAATCAAAATAAAATTGTACTTTTGCTATGTAAAAATAAAAATTATAAGTTCAATTAATAAGATATAAAATAAATAAAATTATAAATTTATTTATAATTTACAATAATTTTTAATTCAAAATTGGCATTAATTTATATTATGCAAACGTTTTAAATCGTGGTTTTTATGTTTTTTAACATAAAAATATAAGAAATTTTCAAAAAAAAGCATTATCTTTGCAAACTGAAAATTCAAATAAAAATTTAAAGGCGTAATAATTTACACAAAAAATTATTGCCGATTAATTTAATATAAAATGAATATAAAAGTAAATAAAGTAAATGAAACAAATTGGCGGCAAATAAATGTACGCTCAAATTTGCCAGAAAGTTTAAAGAAACTTGAAGAGATTGCATACAACTTTTGGTGGACATGGAACAGCGATGCCAAAAATCTTTTTCGTCATATCGACCGCGAAGCGTGGATAGAATCCTGCTCTAACCCTGTTCTGATGCTTAATCTGCTAAATTACGATAAATTGGTTGCACTCAGCAACGATAACAATTTTCTTGCTCAAGTTGATGCCGTTTATAAACGTTTTTCCGATTATATGAACGAGCCTTTCGACAATCAAAAACCGTCTGTTGCATATTTTAGTATGGAATACGGACTTTCGCACGTATTGAAAATATATTCCGGCGGACTTGGAGTTTTGGCAGGCGACTATATTAAGGAAGCCTCCGACAGCCATGTAAATTTGACCGCAATCGGTTTTCTATATCGTTATGGTTATTTTACTCAAACATTAACTGTTGATGGTCAGCAAGTTGCAAATTATGAGGCGCAGAATTTCAATAACCTTCCAATCAAGCAGGTTAAAGACGATAACGGACAGCCGCTCGTTATTGAAGTTCCATACCCTAACCGAACAGTTTATGCATACGTTTGGTGTGTGGCTGTCGGGCGTGTGAATCTCTATCTGCTTGATACAGATAATGTAATGAACAGTGAATACGACCGTTCAATCACTCATCAACTTTATGGCGGCGATTGGGAAAACCGCCTCAAACAGGAAATAATGCTCGGCATCGGCGGCATTCTTACATTGAAAAAACTTGGCATCGAAAAGCAAATTTATCATTGCAACGAAGGACACGCCGCGCTAATTAACGTTCAGCGACTTGTCGATTATGTTAATACAAATAAATTAACTTTTTGCGAAGCGTTGCAGGTTGTCCGCGCAAGTTCTATTTATACGGTGCATACCCCTGTACCCGCAGGACACGATGCTTTTACAGAAGATTTGTTTGGAAAATATCTTTACGATTATCCCTCCAAACTGCAAATCAGTTGGAATGCTTTTATTGGAATGGGGCGCACCAATCCTGACGACCATTCCGAAAAATTTAATATGAGTACTTTTGCATGCAATACCTGTCAGGAAGTCAATGGCGTAAGTTGGCTGCATGGAAAAGTTTCACAAAAAATGTTCGCACCGATTTGGAAAGGGTATTTTCCTGAAGAATTGCACGTAAACTATGTTACCAATGGAGTACATTTGCCAACATGGGCAGCATCTGAATGGAAAGCAGTTTATAATACATATTTAGGCAGCGATTACTTAAACGACCAATCGAATGAAGAGGTATGGAAAAAGATATATACAATTCCTGATGCAGAGATTTGGGACACTCGTATGACAATGAAAAAACGTCTTGTGGCTTTTATCAAAGAGCAATTTCAAGATAACTGGCTAAAAAATCAGGGCGACCCCGCGCGTATAATCTCTATTGTTGAAGCGATTAATCCTGAATCGCTTATTGTCGGTTTCGGGCGGCGTTTTGCTACCTACAAACGCGCTCACCTGCTCTTTACAGACCTTAACCGTTTAGAAAAGATTGTTAATAACCCCGACCGCCCAGTACAGTTTCTTTATACAGGCAAAGCGCATCCTGCCGACGGAGAAGGTCAGGAATTGATTAAACGGATTATTGAAATTTCGCGTATGCCGCAATTTTTGGGAAAAATAATTTTCCTCGAAAACTACGATATGCGCCTTGCAAAACGTTTGATTTCGGGTGTTGATGTGTGGTTAAATACTCCCACTCGTCCGCTTGAGGCATCAGGCACTTCGGGTGAAAAAGCGCAAATGAACGGAGTGTTAAATTTCTCTGTATTAGACGGCTGGTGGAAAGAGGGATACGTTAAAGGCGCAGGCTGGGCGATAACCGACAAATGCACTTACGAAAATCAGAATTATCAAGACCAACTTGATGCTGCCACAATTTACAGCATATTTGAAAATGAAATTATTCCTCTTTATTTTGCCAAAAACAAACAGGGTTATTCGCCTGAATGGGTAAAATATATTAAAAATTCGTATGCTCAAATCACCCCGCATTTCACAATGAAACGGATGATTGACGATTATCTGAATAAATTTTACTTCAAACTCGCTTCCCGCTTCGCTATGTTGAAAGCCAACAATTTTGCCAAAGCAAAAGAACTCGCGGCATGGAAAATAAAAATCGCTTCAAATTGGGATGCAATAGATGTTGTAGAAGTTTCTGTTCCTGATGGAATGTTGAACAATTCGTCTGTAGGCGAAAATTATGTAATAAATGTTGTTATTGACACTAAGAATCTTAACGACAGCGGAATAGGTATAGAAATGATAACAACCGAAAAACTTCAAAACAACGAAGTAAAACTTGCAGATGTTGAGGAACTCGAATTGGTAAAAACCGAAGGTACAAAACTTTATTATTCATTAAATTATGTATTGAATCAAACAGGTACTTTCAATTACGCATTCCGAATGTTCCCCAAAAATGCCGACCTGCCGCACCGACAGGATTTTTGTTATGTAAGATGGTTGTAAAATTAAAAAACGGGACTTGAAAAAGTTCCGTTTTTAATTTGTTTTCCCCTTATCCCTTTTATAATTTTTTTCAAAATTTTCCATTGCTTTTGTTTTTTCCAAAAAATCTTTAATGCGATGAGTAAATTGAACAGAATCGGCAGGAGGAATAGAATCGGGCTTAATATTACCGCTAATTACTCCTTTAACAATCTCAAAATACGTCGCTTGCATCTCCAACTGATTTACCAAACTGTCCACCTTTGCCGAAACCCGCAAAACATCGGAGCGGTCAACAGAATCGCTAAACCCCGGAAGATAATAACGCACAGGAGTAAATAAAATCAACGCAGTAAGTATCACAAAAGTTACCATCGCAAAGGCAAACAGAAACAGAAAAACCGACATTCGCGATAAACGCGCCGACCACGTCTGCGCCAAAGTATTTTCATTGACAATAGAAACACGGTATTTGAAACGCATTCTTTTCAAAAATCTATTAAACCAGCCTGTTCTTATCGGCATATTATTTTAAAATTTATATTAAAATATAATTAATCGGATTGCAAAAATACAAAAAAAATCAATTCAAATATCAATGTTGCAATTTTTTTACAAATCAATAAATATTTTTGTAAAATAAATAAAAGGTTTTATCTTTGCCGCTTAAAAAATTTTAATGAAAAACCGACCTGCAATTTTCTATCATATTTTGGCTGTTTTTTGTATTTTGGTTTGGGGAACGACTTTTGTTTCTACAAAAATCCTGCTCAACAATGGTCTTGCACCTGTTTCTATTTTCTTTTATCGTTTTTTGATGGCATATATAGTAATTTGGTTTATTTCGCCTAAAATGCTGTTTGCCAATAATTTAAAAGATGAATTTCATTTTCTGCTTTTGGGAATAACAGGTGGCTCGTTTTATTTTCTAACAGAAAATACGGCTTTAAAAATTGCTTTTGTTAATAATGTGGCGTTGTTGGTTTGCACCGCTCCGCTTATTACTACATTATTTTCGCGGCTGTTTTTAAAAACCGAAAAAATGCACAAAGGGCTGATTATCGGTTCATTGGTGGCGTTTTTGGGTGTAGCGCTTGTTGTTTTCAACGGAAAATTTGTACTGAAATCCAATCCGCTTGGCGACTTTTTGAGTATTTCTGCTGCCTTGCTTTGGGCGTTTTACACTATTTTGCTCAAAGGTTTGGACAGTAGATATTCCATTGTTTTTATAACGCGCAAAATATTTTTTTACGGACTTGTAACCGTTATTCCATTTTTTGCGTTCAATGGTTTGCAAACCGATTTTGCACTGCTTGCAAAGCCTGCGGTTGCAGGAAATTTGTTATTTCTGGGTTTGGTGGCATCGTTACTGTGCTTTGTCCTGTGGAACATAACGCTAAAACATCTCGGCTCTATTGTGCCTACAAATTATATCTATTTCAATCCGCTAATCACGCTGATAAGCGCGGCAATTGTTTTGGGCGAAATTATTACGCCTGTTGCCCTTGTGGGCGCGGCTTTAATTTTAGCAGGAATATTTTTAGCGCGAAAATTTACAGATTCTTAAATAAAATAACCGTTTTTTCCTTATTTAAAATCATAAAATATAAAAATACAGGTTGGCGAATCTCACCAACCTGTATTTGTTTTT
This sequence comes from Paludibacter sp., assembly GCA_009787075.1. Lineage (GTDB taxonomy): Bacteria > Bacteroidota > Bacteroidia > Bacteroidales > Paludibacteraceae > WRGS01. Next base: position 4,278 of record WRGS01000190.1, on the reverse strand, counting down.
GGTCTATTTATCTTTTATTTTGCAACTCTTTCAAGCCATTTTACCATACTGAGCATTACAATCATAGATATTGCACATAAGACTACAAAAACTGTCCAGCATATCCAAATAGGATATTTATTGTACAGTAAGGGTCCTACCCACAATAAGCCGTTTCCTACCGCTGTTGCAGCAAGCCATAATCCTTGACAAAGACCCAACATGTGTTTAGGAGCAACTTTTGAAACAAAAGACAATCCCAATGGAGAAATAAACAATTCTGCAACAGTTAAGAAGAAATACAGCACAATAAGCACCCAAGGTCCTGTTTTTAAACCTTCACTTACGGCTACGTCCATATCGTTAAATTCAGTTGCAGACGGATACCCATTTATTTTGGAAATAATAACCATAAATAAAAATGCTAAACCAGCAATTCCCATGCCGATTGCAATTTTTCTCGGTGTCGAAGGTTCTTTTCCTTTGTTTTTCATTCTTGCAAAAAACCATATAATAACAGGAGTTAATGTAATTACAAAGAATGGATTTATTGCCTGCCATATTTCAGGAGGAATTTTGCTTGTTATTACAAATTCCTTTGCAAATAACGATAATGATGCTCCATTTTGGTGGAACGAAAACCAGAAAAATACAACAATACCAAGAACGGCAAACAACGCAAATATTCTTTGTTTAATTTCCTGTGCCATTTGCATTGTTTCTTCCTGTGTATAATTTTCGACATTCTTTTTAACTTTAATTGGGTCTGGAAAGATTTTTTTAAAAGAAAGAAAAATAATTAAAGAAATCAACATTGCAGCCACAGATGCAATAAAAGAATAGTGAACTCCTGTATTAAACACATCTAAATAGTTTGTACAAAAAGACGTTAATTGCTCTGTTCCACTAACAACGTGACCTGAAACTTTTTCTGTCAGTTCCATTAAATTTGTATATAATTTTGGCGCAGCTGCAAATTGTTCTGTAGTAGCGTTTGCACCAACCATACTGTCTCCGAATTTTAAAAATTTATGACAAAGGTCGGGCAATGTAGCATTATACAATAATCCCTTTGTTCCTAACCACCAACTTCTTAACAAAGGAGCAACAAATGGAGCGATTAATCCGCCTACATTGATAAATACATAAAAAATTTGGAAACCGGGGTCCCTTTTTGCTTTCGCATCTTTTAAGGCTTCTTCGCCTTTTAAGGCAGCATCTTTTTCAAGATTATCGTACATTTGACCGACTATTGCCTGCAAATTTCCTTTAAACAAGCCGTTGCCGAATGCTATGAAAAACAAAGCCACACACGTAAAGGCTAACAACCAGACATGATTACTTGGAGTTGCCAAAATAGGAATTGATAGCAAAATATAACCTGTTGCCATAACCATCAATCCTGTTTGGATTGTACCTTTGTAATTTTTTCGTCTGTCGGCAATGATACCGCCGACTAAACTCAACACATAAATACCAGCGTAAAAGCATGAATAAATTACAGTTCCTATTTCTTTTGATAATCCGAATTTGGATATTAAAAACAAGAGCAATACTGCATTCATAATATAGTAGCCGAAACGTTCGCCCATATTTGCGAGGGCTGCAGGGAGTAATCCCTTGGGGTGATTTTTGAACATATTTTTTTTGTTTTAATGTTAAATAATTATATTCGGTGCAAAATTATGAATAATTTTACAAAAAAACAAACAAAATAAAAAGGCAAAACCAAAAACATATTTACAACAAAGTATTTTTTTAACAAAAAGTGTTATCTTTGCGCTAAAATATTAAAAATATTAATATTATGTATTCTAAAAATTTCTTTCTTATAATATTTATTTTGTCTTTATTTTTTGCCTGTAATTTTTCAGGAATGAAAACAAATTCGCTTGTTGTTCCCGAACCTGATGTTTTGGAAAGATTAAAAGGGCAAAAATTGGAAATTGACTCTTTGTTTATATATTACAACAGCATTTGTATAGGAAATGTTTTACATTTTACACAAGCAACAGAAAACAGTTTGCCGTTTAGAACAGACAGCATTCGTATGTCTTTGGACGATTTTTATGATTATTATACCCAATTTATTATTTTACAAAAGAACAGCAATTCAAACAAAATTATTTTCATTGCCGAACTTCCGTATTGCCGCAGCGGCGATTTTTATCTTGCTTATATTCACTATTTCGACCAAAACGAACAAACCTTTGCTTATGAAAAACGATTTAACACTTTTCATTGCACAAACGGAATCGGATATGAAACTGCAACAAAGTATTATAATTTTGATTTTCAGCAAATTGGCGAGGAATATAAACTTGTTGATGAAAACGGTAATCCAATGCTTCAAGATAGTTGTATGCTTGATGATTATGGAGATAAAGTTTATCCTAATGTTGAAAAATATTTAGCGGGTCATAAAATAAATTTAAAAAAAGGTAAGCAGTAAGTGTTGTATAATTTTTAAAATTAAAAAAATATGAGATTTAATAAAATTCAAGTTCTGCAAACAATGCAGAACACAGGCATAGTTCCTGTGTTTTATCATAAAGATTTGGAAACAGCAAAAAACGTTGTCAAAGCGTGCTACGATGGCGGTATTCGCGCATTTGAATTTACAAATCGCGGTGAGTTTGCGCACGAAGTTTTCGGCGAATTGTCGAAATGGACGGCAAAAGAATGCCCAAAAATGATTCTTGGCGTTGGTACGGTAGTTGATGCGCCTACTGCTGCACTGTTCATTCAGTTGGGCGCAAATTTTGTTGTCAGTCCGCTTTTTAATGCCGAAGTAGCGAAAGTTTGTAATCGTCGCTGTGTGCCTTATACGCCCGGCTGCGGCTCGATAACCGAAATCGGCAATGCGCAGGAAGCGGGCTGCGATTTGTGCAAAGTGTTTCCGGGCGATGTTCTCGGCGCAAATTTTGTACAAGGGCTCACAGCCCCGATGCCTTGGAGTATGATTATGGTTACAGGCGGAGTAAAACCAGAAGAGGCAAATCTCAAAGCGTGGTTTAACGCAGGCGTAACTTGCGTAGGAATGGGCTCAAATCTTTTTCCAAAAGAAATTTTAGAAAAAAAAGAATGGACAAAAATCACTGAACTTTGCCACAATGCATTAGCGATTGTAGAAGAAGTAAGAAATTAGTCGCAAATTTCATAATTTCAAATTATAATTATTTTTATTTCAAAATATTAAATTTATATGACAGAAACAAGACAAATGACAAATTATCGCTGGGCTATATGCGCGATGCTGTTTTTTGCTACAATGGTAAATTATTTGGACAGACAAGTACTTTCGCTTACGTGGAAAGATTTTATTGCACCAGAATTTCATTGGACAAATACGCATTACGGCAACATAACGATGTATTTTACAGGATTTTATGCTGTATGTATGCTTTTTGCAGGGCGATTTGTAGATTGGATGGATACGAAAAAAGGATTTTTGTGGGCTATCGGCGTTTGGTCGGCAGGAGCGGCGTTGCACGCATTTTGTGGAATTGCCACGTCGGGCATAATTGCAGGAAAATGGTTTGTTGGTTTTGAAGGCGCAAAAGAGGCTATCGCGGCAGTGGGCAACGCAGGGACAATTATCAATGTGAGCGTTATACTTTTTGTTTTTGCCCGTGCGGTGCTTGCTTTGGGAGAATCGGGCAACTTCCCTGCGGCAATTAAAGCCACAGCCGAATATTTTCCCAAAAAAGACCGCGCCTTTGCCACAAGCATTTTCAATTCAGGAGCGCAAATCGGGGCGTTGCTTGCGCCGCTGTCAATTCCTGTAATTGCAAAATATTATGGTTGGGAAATGTCGTTTCTGCTTATCGGAGTTTTGGGTTTTGTGTGGATGGGTTTTTGGGTTTTTGTTTATAAAAAACCTGAGAAAAATCCGCGTGTAAATAGTAAAGAATTGGCTTATATTCATATTGACGATAATATTATAAATGAAGAAAAAGAAAAATCAAAAGAAATTTTGACTAAAAAATTATCTTTTTTCGACTGTTTTAAATACCGTCAAACCTGGGCTTTTGCTTTCGGCAAATTTATGACCGATGGCGTATGGTGGTTTTATCTTTTTTGGACTCCGGCTTATTTGAGTTCAGTGTATAATATGCCCTCGTCTGACCCGAAAGCGCAAATTGCAATTTTTGTTTTGTATGGAATTACTATGCTTTCGCTCGTTGGCGGATATTTGCCAACATATTTTGTAGAAAAGAAAAAAATGAATCCCTACGATGGACGTATGCGGGCAATGTTGATTTTTGCGTTTTTTCCGCTTTTGGCAATGCTGGCGCA
>WRGS01000189.1 GCA_009787075.1 Paludibacter sp. | reverse complement strand
TAAATAAAGAAATAATTGCAAAAATAAAGAAACTGCGCAATGAAAAAGGTATAAGTCAGTAGGAAATGGCAGACAGACTGAATATTACGCGGACTGCATATCATAAAATTGAGCAGGGCGAAAGTTTTTCTTGGGCAAGGTATCTTGAAGATATTATGGCGATTTTTGAAACTACGCCTAAAGATTTTTTTAGCGATATTGGCAACAAAGTTATTAACCAAAATAACTACAACAATTCTATCGGCTATGTAGAAGTATTACATCAGGAAAACAAAGACATTTATGAAAAACTTTTGCAAAGTAAAGACGAACAAATTATTTTGTTAAAAAGTTTATTGGATAAAATATAAAATAATAAATTAAGTACTTGAAAATACTAAAGATTCAACAGCGAGTTGTAAAATTGTAAATATTTTGTACTTTTGCATTCAAATTTTAATTTCTAATTTTTAAAAAAACATAAAATTATGCAGTGGAAGGGACGCAGACAAAGCACAAATGTTGAAGACCGCCGAACAATGTCGGGCGGTGGAAAAGCCGCGCTTGGCGGCGGCGGCATATTAGTGGCTGTTTTAGCAATTTATTCGATGTTCTCTGGCAATGACACATCGTTTTTACAAAATCTCGTACAGGGAATTAGCGGCGGCTCTGCTCCAACCGAGCAGCGCGAACTGACAGCCGATGAACTTAATCAGCAGGCATTTGTTAAAATAGTTCTCGCTGATACCGAAGATGTTTGGGGGCAACTGTTTCAGCAGTCGGGGCAAAAGTACAAAGACCCGCATCTTGTGATTTTTTCGGGACAAACGCAGTCGGGCTGCGGTGGTGCAGATGCCGCCGTTGGACCGTTTTACTGCCCTGCCGATATGACGGTTTATTTTGATATGAATTTCTTTCAGGAATTAAAAACCCAATTCGGCGCAAAAATGCGGAATCAGGTTGATGGAGAGCAAGGTGATTTTGCCGTTGCTTATGTTATTGCGCACGAAATCGGGCATCACGTTCAAAATCTGCTCGGTACATCTTCGCAAGAGCAGCGGCTTGCTCAGCAGGCTCGCAGTAAGGCTGAGGCAAACAGATATTCTGTTGCATTGGAACTGCAAGCCGATTTTTACGCAGGAATTTTCACTTATTACGACAACAAAATCAACAATATGCTGCAAGCAGGCGATATTGAAGGAGCAATTTCGGCGGCGCAGGCAGTTGGCGACGACGCTATTCAAAAACGAATGCAGGGATATGTTGTACCCGAAAGTTTTACGCACGGCTCGTCCGAACAGCGAGTTTATTGGTTTAAGCAAGGCTATCAAAATGGCAATCCTTCACTTGGAACTTACGAAATAATTTTGAAATCGTTAAAATAAAAAACAGTCTAAAAAAGCATTTGTTAAATTGTAATTTAATATTATGGTAAATTTTAAAGAAATATTGAAAGAAATAAAAGGCAACGAGGACTTTTCGGATTTGAAATCAAGTACCGTACGCGACTTTTTGAATGGAGATATTTTTAAGAAAAATTTCTTTAAAAAGCAGTATGTTTTATTGCTTTTGATTGCGTTTTTAACATTTTGTTATATCGGGTATCATTATCTTTGTGAAAAACAGTTGAAGCAGTATGAAACTAAAAATGCACAATTGGTTGATTCTAAATATGAATGGCTTACCGTTTTTGCCGATTATACAAAAATGAGCCGTCTGTCGAATATTCGCAAGTCAATCGGCAGCGAACTCAAAGAGAGTAAAACGCCTGCAATAATTTTAGAAAAAGAAAAAAAATAAATTTATTTTGTAATTATAAAAAATATTTACCAAAATGTATAATATGTTTATAATCAACGATTTAAAAAATGCAAATATTATATAAATGAAAATATTGGTTTTAAATTGCGGCAGTTCGTCGGTTAAGTATAAATTGTTTGAAATGGATACCCGTGAGGTTTTGGCTTCGGGTGGGGCGGAAAAGATTGGAATGAAAGGCTCATTTCTTAAGCATATCAAGCAAAACGGCGACAAAGTAATGCTTGAAGGCGAAATTTTGGAGCAGCGCACCGCTATTGAATATATTCTCGGCGTATTGATTAGCCAAAATCACGGTTGCATTTCTGCTTTGGAAGAAATCAATGCGGTTGGTCATCGCGTAGTTCACGGCGGCGAAGAATTTAACCAAAGCGTGCTGATAACCAACGAAGTTATCGGCAAAATTGAAGAATGCATCGACATTGCGCCTTTGCACAATCCGCCGAATCTTGCGGGCATTCAGTCAATTAGCGATTTGCTGCCTGATGTGATGCAGGTTGCAGTTTTCGACACCGCTTTTCATCAAACTATGCCGGAAACTGCCTATATGTACGCTATTCCGTACCAACTTTATACAAAATACGGAATCCGCCGATATGGTTTTCACGGCACGAGCCATCGTTATGTCAGCCGCCGCGCGTGCGAATTTTTGAATCTGGATTACGAAAACACCAAAATAATAACCGTGCATATCGGCAATGGCGCATCGGCTGCAGCAATCAAAAACGGCAAATCAATTGACACTTCAATGGGTTTTACTCCTATTGAAGGATTGATGATGGGAACGCGCTCAGGCGATATGGATTTGGGAGTGGTAACTTTTTTGATGGAAAAGGAAATGATTGGCTCGCAGGCGACTTCTACCCTTTTTAACAAATATAGCGGCGTGCTGGGAGTTTCGGGCGTGTCGAGCGATATGCGTGATGTTGAAGATGCTGCCAAAGAAGGCAACCAACGGGCGCAACTTGCTTTGGATATGTACAATTACCGTATTCGCAAATATATTGGGGCGTATATGGCAACATTAGACGGCGCAGATTTGGTTGTTTTCACAGGAGGCGTTGGCGAAAATTCGCCCGAAACGCGCGAAAAAGTTTGTTCAGGTTTCGATTATGCGGGATTATTGTTCGATTCTGAAGCAAATGCCAATGTGCGCGGAAAAGAAAAATTGTTGAGCAAATCAGAATCGAAAGTAAAAGTTGCGGTTATCCCAACTGACGAGGAATTTCTGATTGCAAGTGATACTATGAAAATTGTGAACGATATGAAATAAACTTTTTGTATTTTTGTAGGATAGAAAAATATTGATAAATTATTTTAATAACAAAAAAATATGGGATTTTGGAAAGATAGTTATATTGCTTTGATAATCAAAAATATATTGATTGCTTTGGCGATTTTTTTGGTTTTGGGCTGGATAACGCTGTTTGTTATTTCCAAATACACGCGGCATAATGTTGTTGAAATTGTGCCCGATGTACATGGAATGTCAATTCAGGATGCGGTAAAAACATTAAAAAATAATAATTTGCATATCGAAATTATTGATTCTATGTTTGTTAAAAACAAACCGCTTGGCTCTGTGCTTGAGCAAACGCCTGTTCCCGGCTCACAGATAAAGCCCGAACGCCCTGTTTATATTGTGATAAATTCGGTGCTGGTGCGTAAAATTCCTTTGCCTGATATTTTGGAAACGTCTTACCGTCAGGCAACAGCAAGTTTGCAGTCGGTTGGAATGTCGGTGCAACAAATTGAATATATTGATTCCGAATACAAAGATTTGGTGCTTTCAATAAAATATCGCGGCGATGAAATTCGTCCGGGAACGCGTATTCCCGATGGCAGCGCGGTGATTTTGGTTGTCGGACGGGGATTGAGCAATTTGCAGTCGGGCGTGCCGTATGTTAAAGGAATGACGCTCGCTCAGGCATCTGACGTGCTTAAAGCTGCAGGTTTTGTGCTCGGTGCGAGTGAAATTGACCCGCACGCGCATGGCAATACAAGCGAATTTTTTATTTACCGCCAACGACCTGCCGCCGGCAGAATTTTTCCGCGAGGCTCGCATGTTGACGTCTGGTTGACAAGCGATAAAACATTGCTCAACGCAAGTAAAAATACAGATAACGATGAAGATTTTTTCTAAAAAAAATTCTTCTATTTGAAAATTACTGAATTAATTTTTTTTAAACAAATAATATGTTAAAAATTGGCGATAATGTACGGTTTCTCAATGCGGTTGGCGGTGGCGTTGTGCGGCGTATTGATGCGAAGCAAAGTCTTGTGTATGTGGAAGATGCAGATGGTTTTGAAATTCCCGTGCTTGAAATCGAATGTGTTGCCGTGCCAAAAGTAAGCGCGACAACCAATGTGCCTATTCGTGAAAATTTTACTTCCAAAGAAAATATTCAGGAATTTCACACCACAGAAAATATTGAGAAAGAAGCGGAAGAAATTGAAATTTTTGAAACGGAATACGGAGATAACGCAACGATTTTTTTAGCATTTTTTGCAAAAAATATAAAAGAACTGCAAAATACTGATTATGAATGTTTCCTGCTCAACGACAGCAATTATTATCTGAATTTCAATTTGTTGCAAAAACAAAATGATAAATATTTTTCAATAAAAAACGGAATACTCGAACCAAATTTACAGGAAAAAATTTCAGATATTAAAAAATTGGAAGTAAATAATTGGGAAAATATTCATATTCAGATAATTGCATATAAAAAAGATAAAGAATTCGACTTGCAACAACCGATTGATTTATCTGTAAAAATTCAACCTGTAAATTTCTTTAAGTTGCACAGTTTTGGTGAAAATGATTATTTCGACTATCCTGCAATGCTGATAAATTTGATCGAACTTACAGAGAAACAAAAACTTGCAAAAATTTCGGGCGATGAAATACGCAACGCAATTTTATCAAAAAACACTGAGAACAGGCAAACCAAAAAGCCGCTTGCAAAAAAATCGCGAGCCGAAATTGTAGAAATTGATTTGCATATCAACGCCTTGCTCGACAGTACAAACGGAATGACAAACGGTGAAATACTTGAATGTCAGATAAATAAATTCCACCAAACGCTTGAACAATACAAAAACAATCGCGGTCAGCGCATCGTTTTTATTCACGGCAAAGGCGAAGGCGTTCTTCGCGCCGAAATTGAAAAACAACTCAAAACCCGCTACAAAGCATATTATTTTCAAGATGCTTCATTCCAAAAATACGGATTTGGCGCAACAATGGTAATGATTAGATAAAGAAGATAGAAATTTATAACTTTAAATTATTCAATAATAATTCTTCACGTTCTTTGGCTGTTTTTTCTAAAATTGAAATTTCCTGCGCTATTTTATTTACATATTCTTCGTCTTTAATACTCAAAAGATTAATTTTAACATTGAGCGCAGCGCCTAAAACGGCTGTTCTAGCGCACATCATTGCCACGCAAGCATCGGTTACAGCGTTTTGGTTGCCATTTTTTGCTACCTGTTCAATTAGCTCCATCATTTTCAATGCTTTGCGAGCTACATTAAGCGGAATTTCGGCTGCAATTTTTGTTGCCTCCTGAATTTTTGCATTGCGGGCGGTTTTTTCGCTTTCTGTTTCTTTTGGTAATTTAAACGCTTCAAAAACAGCATTATACGCATCGCTATCGGCATCAATATCGGTGGAAAAGTAGCGCTGAAACTCGGCAGCCAAAGGCGCAATTTTGCGCATCAGCGGCTCGCTTTCCTCGTACTTTTTTTTGCCGATGGTAAGGTTGGCAACCATTTCAGCCAAGGCGGCAGCAAGCGCGGCGTTCAAAGCCGAAATACTTCCTCCGCCGGGCACAGGGTCGTTGCTTGCGGTTTTTGCCAAAAAATCTTTTAAGGTCAATTCTATTAACATAAATTTTTAAATTAATTAATACAAAAGTAGTAAATATTTTGAAGTTATTAGAGTTTATAATATACTTTTATTATGGGTTTGAAAATCTTTAAATTTTGTGTAATTTTGCAAGTTGCTAATGTAGCGGCATTACAACAATTCGGGCAATATTCTTTGCATTGATGCATTGATTTTTAGAAATTATATAAATAATAATAATGAAATAACGCTTAAAAATGAATAAATTTATTTCTGTGGAAAAAGCCCTGTCGTTCCTAAAAGACGGAATGACGCTAATGATTGGCGGGTTTTTGGGCAATGGAACGCCTGATAAAATTGTTGATGCTATTGCTGCATCAAGTTTGAAAAATCTGACGCTTATTTGCAACGACACCGCTTTCCCCGACCGAGGCTTGGGCAAATTATTTGTAAATAAGCAAGTTGCAAAAGTCATAACTTCGTATATCGGTGGAAATCCTCTTTGCAATGAGCAAATGAACGCAGGCGAACTTGAAGTGGATTTTGTGCCTCAGGGAACGCTTGCCGAGCGCATAAGATCGGCAGGGTGTGGGCTTGGCGGAATTTTAACCCCGACAGGATTAAATACTTTGTCTGCACAGGGAAAGCAGATTATCAATGTTGATGGAAAAGATTATCTGCTCGAAAAGCCTTTGAGAGCCGATGTTGCGCTAATTCGTGCGAGCGTCGGCGATGAAATGGGAAACCTTGTCTATCGCGGTACTTCCCAAAATTTCAATCCGCTGATGGCAATGGCTGCCGATTTGGTTATAGCCGAAGTGGGAGAATTGGTTAAAACAGGCGAAATTGCACCCGAATATGTAAAAACGCCGTCAATTTTTGTTAAATATTTGGTAGTGATGTAAAAAGTCTGTTAATTCTGAAAAAACAGTAAGAAAATATTTAAACAACTAAATGAAGTTGTGCAAGTGTTGTGCAGATTTCAAAACAAAAATGCCTAACAATCTAATTACAAGATTATTAGGCATTTGTATCGTTGTCCCACCAGGATTCGAACCTGGGCAAACGGCACCAAAAACCGGTGTGCTACCGTTACACCATAGGACAATCAATCAAACAAAATTTTCGAGTGCAAAGGTAAGGCATTTTTTTTAATCACGCAAATTTTTTTACTTTTTTTTAAATTTTTTATTGCACAAAACAAAAAAAGCATTACCTTTGCACTCCAAAAAAATTTATAAGATAAATATTAATAAAAAAATATCTAATTAATTGATTTATATATGATTATAGTACCTCTAAAAGAAGGCGACAACATTGAAAAAGCGTTAAAACGCTTCAAAAGAAAATACGACAAAACAGGTGTCGTTAAAGAATTGCGTCGCCGTCAGGCATTCAACAAACCGTCTGAAGTAAAACGTGAAGAAAAAAATCACGCAATTTACGTACAAAGAATGCAGATTACGGAAGAATAAACCTTTTTTAACATTTTTTTTACCGAAAAATTTTTTTTATAAAAAAACTTGTTGTATTTTCGTTGCTTGAAAAAAACGGAAGAAACGACAAGCGATATGATAGAAAAATTTATAGAATATTTACGGTGTGAGAAGAAATACTCTTCGCATACCGTTTTGTCATATCATACCGATTTGAAGGAATTTTGCAGTTTTTTGAAAGTAGATGAAAGCAATTTTAATCCGCAAAACATTGACAGTAATCAAATTAGAATGTGGGTACTTGATCTTGCAAAAGATAAAAATTCGCCACGCAGCATCGCTCGGAAAATTTCGACTTTGCGTTCGTTGTGGAAATTTTTGCAAAAAACTGCCTGTACAGACAAAAATCCAACCCTGCGAATTGTAATTCCAAAAACAGATAAGCCGTTGCCTGCTTTTTTTAAAGAGTCGGAAATGAACAATATTTTGGCAGATGAATTTTTGCCTGAAGATTTTGAAAAAGTTCGTAATAATTTGATTGTCAAACTTTTATATGCCACAGGAATTCGCCGCTCGGAACTTGTGAATCTCAAAGATACAGATATTGATTTTTCACGAAAAGAAATTCGCGTAATCGGTAAACGCAATAAAGAGCGTATCGAGCCGTTACTTAATGAAGTTGTTGTTGATATAAAAACTTATATTGAATTGAGAAATAGAGAGTTAGAATATCGCGATGAATATTTGTTTTTATTAAAGAACGGGAAAAAACTTTATACAGACAAAGTTTATCTGATTGTCAAAGCAGCCACAGCAGGCAATACGACTTTGAAAAAGCGTAGTCCGCACGTTTTGCGGCATACTTTTGCCACTGCCATACTCAACGAAGGCGCAGATATTAACGCAGTTAAAGAACTTCTCGGACACAGCAGTTTGGCGGCTACACAGGTTTATACACACACAAGTTTTGAAGAATTAAATAAAATATATAAAAAAGCGCATCCGCGCAGCACTTTAAATATTTAAAAATAATTTGAATTTAAAATAGGCGCAAGCCAAATTTTGAAACAATAATATAAAAATGGAGGAAACAATATGAACGTAAGAATTCAATCAGTAAATTTTGAGGCAACCGATGCCTTGCAGTTGTATGTAAATAAAAAAATGTCGAAATTAGAGCGTTTCCACGAAGGAATTTTGACAGCAGATGTGTTTTTGAAAGTTGTAAAACCCGAAACAGCGAAGAACAAGGAAGCCGAAATAAAACTTTCAGTTAAAGGCGAGGATTTTTTCGCCTCAAAAGTGAGCGACACATTTGAAGAGTCGGTCGATTCTGCTGCCGAAGCCATTGAAAAGCAGTTGAAAAAGCACAAAGAAAAATTGATAAAGAAATAAAATAAAACTATTTAATATTTCTTTGGTCTAACGCCTGCTGGTAACGGCGGGCGTTTTGTTGATGTTCAGCGTAAGTTGTTGCAAAATTATGCGTTCCGTCAAAGGTTTCTTTTGCGCACATAAAAAGATAATTATGATGCGCGTAATTCAAAACGGCATCAATTCCGTTGCGCGAGGCAATGCGAATTGGTCCGGGCGGCAAACCAAAAACCTGATAAGTGTTGTACGGCGATTGTGTTGTCAGGTGTGAATTAAGCACGCGCCGCAATTTAAAATCGGCATTTGCATATTTTACAGTCGGATCGGCTTGCAATTTGATATGCTGGCGCAAACGGTTGATATACAGCCCTGCAACAGTTGGACGTTCAGGCTGATAATTTGTTTCTTCCTCTACAATCGAAGCTAAAGTGGCAACTTCCTGCGCTGAAAGTGGAATTTGCCTCGCTTTTTTAAGACGTGCGTCTGTCCAAAATGCGTGATATTCTTTTTCCATTCTTTTGAATAAAGACGGGGCATAGGTTGTCCAATACATTTCGTAAGTATCAGGAATAAAAAGAGTTATAGATGTTGCGGGCGTAAGTCCAAGCGGTTTTAAATAATTTGTATCATTAAGTAAAGTAATGATGCTCAACGAATCGGCAATAAGTTGTTCGGCAATGCGCGCCGCCAACTGCTCTTTTGTACGAATATTGTTAAAGGTCAGATTAACAGGTGTTTGCTGACCATTCCGCAATTCGCGTACAAGCGTAAGATTTGACATTCCATCATAAATTGCATATCGCCCTGCACGCACTTTGTTGTCTGTGTATTTAAGAGTTTTTGCAACAAAGTTTAATGTTGTGCGATTTTTTATTTTCGCAACTTTATTAATTTCTGTAATAACCTGATTTACAGAATAATCAGGATAAATATAAATAAATGTTTCTTTTTTACCCGATAATGAAACATTTGATTTGGAAAATATATACACAAAAACAGTTCCGCCCACTAAAATCGTTGCTAAAACAATGATAATGAGCGAGAACAATATTTTCTTTTTTTTCTTCATTTATAATTATTTCTTTTCGGCTTTTGCCTTGTCGCAGCATTTTTTTTCGGCGGCTTTTGCGCAAGTTGCGTTTTCTGCTTTTGCTTTGTCACAGCATTTTTTTTCAG
>WRGS01000188.1 GCA_009787075.1 Paludibacter sp. | reverse complement strand
ATTTACGGAATTTCATTTCCAAAAAAGAAAATGCTTGAAGAATATCTTGTGCTTTTGGAAGAAGCAAAAAAACGCGACCACCGCAAAATAGGGCGCGAACTTGAACTTTTTACTTTTTCGGAAATGGTTGGAAAGGGAATGCCGCTTTGGTTGCCAAACGGAACGGCATTGCGATTGAGGTTGGAAGATTTTTTAAAAAAAATACAAAAAAGATATGGTTATCAGCAAGTTATGACTCCACATATTGGCAATAAAAATCTTTATGTAACATCTGGGCATTGGGCAAAATACGGAAAAGATTCTTTCCGCCCGATTACCACGCCCGAAGAAGGTGAAGAATATTTGCTAAAACCAATGAATTGCCCGCATCACTGCGAAATTTACAAGTTCAAACCGCACTCCTACAAGGATTTGCCTGTGCGGATTGCCGAATTTGGAACGGTTTATCGTTACGAACAAAGCGGCGAGTTGCACGGACTTACGCGCGTGCGCAGTTTTACGCAGGATGATGCGCATATTTTTTGCCGTCCGGAGCAAATCAAAGAGGAATTTAAAAAAGTAATGGAAATTATTTTTATAATTTTTAAAGCATTAAATTTTGAAAATTTTGAAGCGCAAATTTCTTTAAGAGATAAAACCAATCGCGAGAAATATATCGGCTCGGAAGAGAATTGGGAAAAAGCCGAAAATGCAATTATTGAAGTGTGTCAGGAAAATGGTTTGACGGCAAAAATCGAATACGGCGAAGCAGCGTTTTATGGACCAAAACTTGATTTTATGGTAAAAGATGCGATTGGACGGCGTTGGCAACTCGGCACAATTCAAGTGGATTATAACTTGCCTGAACGTTTTGAATTGGAATATACAGGTGAAGATAATCAGAAACATCGCCCTGTGATGATACATCGTGCGCCTTTTGGCTCAATGGAACGTTTTGTGGCAGTGCTGATTGAACATACGGCAGGCAAATTTCCGCTTTGGCTTACGCCAGAACAGGCGGTTGTATTGCCGATTTCCGAAAAATTTAATGATTATGCAATGGAAATCGCCCGTCAGTTAAATGCGGAAGATGTGCGCGTGATTGTTGACGACCGCAACGAAAAAATCGGGCGAAAAATCCGCGACAATGAGTTAAAACGTATTCCGTATTTACTTGTTGTGGGTGAAAAAGAACTTGAAAATAATCAAGTGGCAGTTCGCCGTCAGGGCGAGGGCGACAAAGGCGCAATGACTGTTGCCGATTTTGCAAAATTGATAAATGCCGAAGTTGAAAAGGCAATGAATGTTTAGTTGAAAAATAGAATTTGGAAGATAAAAGACATTTTTATTAAAAAAAATTGTATTTTTGCAGAAAAAGCAGTATGGATACAGCGAAGATAGATAAACAGTTAGACGACAAGATAAGTTTTGTTTCGTTTATTATTCCTGAATTTGCATCAGGATACAAAATGAATATGCAAAAGGCATATCTGTATTTGAAACAGTATGGCGGCATAGACTATCTTAACCAGCATTGGTGGGCGTTGCATACCGATAATCCATATTGGGCAATCAGAAGTATGGCAAAAATATGCCGTAGAAATGGAGGTTATTTGTAAATGATAGTTTATAGCAACCGCACATTTACAATAGGAGATTCGCGTAGAAATGGAGGTTATTTGTAAATGATAGTTTATCACGGAAGTTATACGAAAATTGCGGAAATAGTTTGTCTATGACAATGCAAGAAAGGACTTTGGAAAAGGCTTTTATGTTACTAAATTTAGGCAGCAGGCAGAAAGTTGGGCAAAACGAATAGGTGATGATAATAACTGCGAGGGAGTTGTAATAGAGTTTATTTTTTATGAAAATGCTTTTATTGACGGCGTGCATAAAGTCTTACGTTTTGATGATTATACAGATGAATGGTTTGATTTTGTTGTACTTAACCGCAGAAAAGATTCACCAATTAAGGTTCACGACTACGATATTATAGAGGGACCTGTGGCAGACGACCGAATTTTACAGAATATTACGCGATATATGGAAGGTAAAATATCTCGTGAAAAGTTTTTTGAAATACTTCGTAGAGATGAAGAACTGACACATCAAATATGTTTTTGCACTTCTGATTCATTATTAATGATTGAGCCGATAGACAAAGATTTGAACATTAACTATGATGTGTCAGAAATTAGTGAATTGATTATTAAACAGTTAATTATTAATTTTAACATTGACGAAGAAAATGCAGCAGATATTTTTTACACATCAAAAACTTTTTCTGAACTTTCGGATAAAAGCACTGAATTTTACAAAAAATCTTGGCAAGAAATCTATGAAATTTTGAAATTAGAGCATATAGTAGAAGGGCAGCATATAACGAGTATATTGGCTCAATAGCGACAGTAAATATGCAAAAAAATCAGTGCGAAATTCATATAAAAAACTTATAATCATATATACATCTAATAAATACAAATTATAATGAAAACAGCAATTTTTTTAGCCAAAGGATTTGAAGAAATGGAGGCTGTTTGCGCGATTGATATTTTGCGGCGGGCAGGAATTGATGTTATAACTGTTTCTATTTCAGATAAAAATGAAGTTGCAGGAGCGCACAATATTACTTTTGCCGCAGACGCGCTTTTTTCAGAAATTGATTTTTCTGAACTTGAAATGATTGTCCTTCCCGGTGGAATGCCAGGAGCGGCAAACTTGGCAAATAATGCAGATTTGTGCAGCAAAATTCTTGATTTTGCCGAAGCAGATGGACGAATCGCTGCAATTTGCGCTGCGCCGTCGGTAGTTCTGGGCGGACTGCGTTTACTTAAAGGAAAAGAGGCAATTTGTTATCCCGGATACGAGGCGGGGATGCGTTCAGAGCGGATTTCTGAAAAACTTGTCGTTACAGATGGTACAATTACTACCGCCAAAGGTCCGGGCGTGGCAATGCAGTTCGCTTTGGAACTCGTCAGAATTTTAAAAAATGAACAGATTGCTCAAAAAATTAAAAAAGATTTGTGCTTATAATAAACTAAAATGCAAAAATTCACAAAATATTATTTTATTGGCATCGGCGGCATTGGAATGAGCGCAGTTGCGCGTTACTTCAATTCAAAAGGAATGAAAGTTGCAGGTTACGACCGTGTGCAAAGCATTATAACAAAGGAACTTGCCGACGAAAACATTGCGATTGTTTATGACGATGCACTTTCGGCTGTTCCGCAGCAGTTTTTAGATGCAAAAAACACGCTTATCATACGTACGCCCGCAGTTCCGTCCTCGCACCCGCAACTGAAATATTTTGAGGAAAATAATTTTACAATAAAAAAACGTTCTGAAATTTTAAACGAAATTACCGCAAACAGTAAAGCGATTTGCGTTGCAGGAACACACGGAAAAACAACTACTTCAACAATGATTGCGCATCTTTTGCAGCAGTCGCCTGTGCAGTGCAGCGCATTTTTGGGCGGGATTGCCAATAATTACGGCACAAATCTTTTGCTCTCAAACGAAAGTAATTATGTTGTTGTGGAGGCAGACGAGTACGACCGTTCGTTTCATAATCTTTCACCATATTTTGCTGTTATCACTTCTGCCGACCCCGACCATCTTGATATTTACGGCACAGCCAAGAAATATTACCAAGCCTTTGAAATTTTTACTTCGCTGATAAAATCAGGAGGGGCGTTGCTGATGCGTAAAAATGTGAATCTCAATTTGCAACTGAAAAAAGGCGTGAAATTTTACACTTATTCGATGAATGAAAAAGCGGATTTTTTTGCAGAAAATATTCGTTTTGAAAAAGGAGAATTGCTGTTCGATTTTGTTGCCCCGACAGATAGAATTGCCGATGTCCGTTTGGGCGTTCCAATTAAAATTAATGTTGAAAATGCAGTTGCAGCGATGGCTGTAGCGTGGCTTTTGGGAGTTACAAAAGATGAATTGCGAACAGGAATTTCTTCATTTTCAGGAATTTATCGTCGTTTTAATATTGTTTTAAAAGAGAAAAAAACCGTTTTTATAGACGATTATGCGCATCACCCCGAAGAAATTCGCGCAAGCATTGCTTCTATAAAGCAATTATTTCCGGAAAAACGTGTTACGGGTATTTTCCAACCACATCTTTACTCTCGTACGCGCGATTTTGCGCCCGAATTTGCAAATGCGCTTTCGCTGCTCGACGAACTGATTTTGCTCGACATTTATCCCGCACGTGAAGAACCTATTGAGGGCGTTTCTTCAAAAATTATTTTTGATAAAGTCAGTATTGAAAATAAAATTCTTTGTTCAAAAGACGAACTTTTACCTTTGTTGGAAAAACGTAATTTTCAGGTGCTTATCACTCTCGGCGCAGGCGATATTGAATATTTTGTGCCAAAAATCAGAGAAATTTTGAAAAAGAAAAAATAATAAAATTTTTTCAACAAAAAAGGCAACGATTCATTTTTGAACGTTGCCTTGATTTTTTTGCGGTCGTAGAGTTTTTTTGATTTCTGTACGCGCGTTTGCGTTAGCGGTTTGCCGTGCGCTGCAATTTCTGCTTCTCGGCTTGCTCGGCGAGCGAATTTTATCGCCGTAATGTTGATGTTTTGATTTTTTTTGTTCATAATCGTTCTAATTTTAAAATTCGTGTTTCATCTTCATTTACATCAAAAATTACGCCAATCGTGTTTTCAGGTAAAATTTCGGAAATATTTTCAGCCCATTCGATAAAACATAGATTTTCGCTGCAAAAATAATCGTCAAAACCAAGATTTATCGCCTCTTGAACATTGTTAATTCGGTAACAGTCAAAGTGATAGATAGTTTCTCCGTTTATTGTTTTATATTCGTTGATAATAGAAAAAGTCGGGCTGTTAACTTCGTCAAGTACGCCGAGTTCCTCGCAAATCGCTTTAATAAAAGTGGTTTTTCCCGCACCCATTTTTCCAAAAAACGCAAAAACACAATTATTGCCCATAAGTTCAATAAATTTCTGAGCAGTGTCGTTAATTGTATCTAACGATTTTATTTTCAATATTTTATTCATTTTATTTTTTGAATTTTTTTTGCAAAAATAATAATAAATTTTTTAAAAATAAATATTATTCGTAAAATAATAATTATTTTTGTACCGTTAAAAATTGAATTTTTTAAACAAAAAATAAATGTGATAATATGATAATAAATACAGATTTTGAAGTTCTTAAAAAGCGTAAAATTTCGGAGGAGCAAATTGCAGAACAACTGCTTGCTTTTGCAAAAGGATTTCCGTTTCTCAAACTTAAAAGTGCGGCGTGCGCAGGCGATGGAATTACACAACTTGCTGAAAGCGAGCAAATAACCTTGTTAGAAAAATGGAACGATTTTTTGCAAACGGACGCAAAAATTGTAAAATTTGTTCCTGCATCAGGAGCGGCAAGCCGAATGTTTAAAGACCTTTTCGATTTGTTGGACAACGAGACAGGTATGCCTGTAAAGGAATCGCAAAAAGAATTTTTTGAAAAAATAGAAAAATTTGCGTTTTATGACGAGTTAAATTCCTGTTGTGCCAAAAACTGTGAAAAAAATATTTCTACGCTTATTGCTTCTAAATTTTTTAAGCAAATCGTTGAAAATTTGCTGCTTGCAAGTGGAATGAATTACGGCTCTTTACCAAAAGGTTTGTTGAAATTTCATACTTATGCAGATGGGAAACGCACGCCTGCGCAGGAACATTTGGCAGAAGGTGCGCTTTATGCTGCAAATAAATCGAAAAAAATTAACATTCATTTCACTATTTCAGAAGAACACAGCCACTTGTTCGACAGGCATTTAAGTGAAAGTTTGCCATATTTTGAAAATATTTATGATGCAAAATTTTCGGTGGATTTTTCCACACAAAAACCTTCGACAGATACAATTGCTGTTGATATGCACAATCAGATATTTCGCGAAAATGGAGAACTCGTTTTTCGTCCGGGAGGGCACGGCGCATTGATTGAAAACCTTAATGAAATTGACGCTGATGTGATTTTTATTAAAAATATTGACAATGTTGTGCCTGATAAATTAAAAAAACCGACTGTACTTTATAAAAAAATTATCGGCGGAAAACTTGTTGAAATTCAGCAAAAATGTTTTTCTTATTTGAAATTAATTGAAAATCAAACTATTACAGAAAAAGAAATTGTAAAAATTCAACAATTTTTAGAAAAAGAACTTTGCATTTTTTGTCCCGATTTTGAAAAAATGGATAATAATGCAAAGATTGCTTATTTTAAGAGAAAACTCAATCGCCCGATTCGCGTTTGCGGAATGGTACGCAATGAAGGCGAGCCCGGCGGCGGTCCGTTTATCGCTTACAATCAGGACGGAACGGCTTCGCCGCAAATTCTCGAAAGTTCGCAAATTGATTCAACCAACGAAAAAAGCGTGTATATGATGCGCCATTCCACATATTTTAATCCTGTGGATTTGGTTTGCGCAACAAAAAATTACAAAGGCGAAAAATTTGACCTCAATAATTTTGTCGATAAAAATACAGGATTTATTTCCGTCAAATCAAAAAACGGTAGAGAATTGAAAGCCTTAGAATTGCCCGGACTTTGGAACGGCGCAATGAGTGATTGGAACACAGTTTTTGTAGAAGTGCCAATAGAAACATTTAATCCTGTAAAAACGGTAAATGATTTGTTAAGACCACAACATTTATAATTTGTAAATGAAAATTGTAAAAAAAAGGAGGCTGATTTTCGCCTCCTTTTTCGTTCATTATCTTGCGGTCATTTCCGTCAATAATTTCACATGATTGTTAAAACCATTGGATTCAAGCAGTTGCTCAATTGAAAGGTGCATACGGTAACGCCAATAATGCCGCGGATTTGCAGGAATATTTATGCGTTCGGCGGTAGGGTCGGGGTTTTTCAATTCGTCGCTCATAGCAAGCCAATCCTGCAAAGGCAAAATTACCAGCATTGCAGGCGAAGCAAGATGATTGCGCACGATTTGTCCTGCAATTTCGGCAGTACATTCCTTAGGCGCGCTGCCGCTGCGCCAAAGAATTTCGTTGTAATAACGTTGCGTATTTCCCTGATTTTCGAGCCACCATAGCCGCAGAGGCGACATGTCGTGCGTTGAAGTAGTACAAACTGACAAATATGGAATACTGTTTGTATTTTCAAACAATTTTCCGTTGTCTTTTGGCATTCGTTGAATTTCGAGCGAAAGAATTTGTAACTCGTGCATTACAGCAGGCACGCAGTCGGGTATCATTCCCAAATCTTCGCCGCAAACAAGCATTTGCGTTGCTGCAATTAACGCAGGCAGTTTTTGCATCGCTTTTGAATACCAGAAATCATTATGTCTGTGATAGAAAAAATTGTCGTACAAACGGTTGAAAGCGGCTTTTTGTCCATCGTCCAAACTTCTGTATACAAAAGAATATTGTGCGGTTATGCGCGGGTGAAATTTGGATTTTTCGTTTTTATCGGGGATAAAAAGAACTTCATTGCACAAAGAATACAATCCATCGCGTATTCTAATTGATTTTTCGTCTATTTTTCCTTCAAAAATCTTCTTTATTTTTTTCTGTGTATTGCAAAAGTCTTTCAGTGCAAAACGCTGCCAATTAGTCGGCATAAGAAACGAGTTAATAACTTCTGATGTATAATTGCCAAAAATATCGCCCAAAAAATATTCGTGAATAAAAGGCTTTGTCATAAAATCGTAATTGAAGTTCAGTCCTTCGCGGCGAATTTCATCTTCGGAAAATGGCAAAGCAGGACTAAAGCAGCCCAAAAGTCCCTGTACCGAATGTTCTGGAATTTCCCAAATTCGGAAAAAACCTAAAATATGGTCAATACGGTAAGCGTCAAAATAATCGGACATTTTACGAAAACGATTTTTCCACCAACTGAAACCGCTTTTTGCCATTTGCTCCCAATTATAAGTTGGGAAGCCCCAATTTTGCCCTGTAATAGAAAAATCGTCAGGCGGCGCGCCTGTTTGAGTGTCGAGATTGAAATATTGCGGTTCAACCCACACATCAACGCTATTGCGGTCGACACCGATTGGAATATCGCCTTTGAGGATAATTCCATGACTGTGAGCATATTGCTTAACTTGAAGCAACTGCTGATGCAACAAATATTGAATAAAATAATTGCGATTTACAACTTGCTGCATATCAGCGTTTTCTTCTATTTGCCCGATGAGTTCTTCTTTGTTGTAAATTTTATTTTCACTCCAAAGCGCAATTTCCGCAGTGCCGAATTTATCGCGCAAATAACAAAAACAGGCATAAGGAAAGAGCCAATATTCATTTTTTTTAAAAAAATCTTTATACGATTTTGATTTCAAAATATTTGCGCCGTCCTGCTCAAAAAGAAGCGAGATATATTCTTTTTTCAATAAAAATACGGATTCGTAATCAATTTGCGGCAATTTATTAAGAGTTTCCGCTTTTTGCAAATATTCATTAAAAATATTTTTATCTTTTAATGGATATTTTTTTATTCCAAAATAAATAGGGTGCAGCGCGTAAATCGAAATTGCGCTATATGGGTAAGAATCAGTCCATTTGCCCGAAATTGTAGTGTCATTTACTGGCAAAATCTGAATAATTTTCTGCTTTGTTGCCGCAGCCCAATCCACCATTT
Source organism: Paludibacter sp. (assembly GCA_009787075.1). Taxonomy (GTDB): domain Bacteria; phylum Bacteroidota; class Bacteroidia; order Bacteroidales; family Paludibacteraceae; genus WRGS01. Next base: position 1,019 of record WRGS01000188.1, on the reverse strand, counting down.
TTAGCAAATCGGGGAATTCGCCAATTCCGCAACTGTCTGCTGTGCGTAGCGAAAAAACGGGAATTGCAACTCCTGCCGCTCGGAAATTAATCCACGACAAACGAAATGTAATATTTTGAATTTCAACGGATTTTTTGCGTGTTTTAAAACTTGGGGCAACAAGTTGGCGGTTGCCGCCTTCTTCCCAATGTATCGCGCTATCCGTTTTATCGTCAATTATTAAAAATTTATATTCAGCGTTACTTTTCAGTTCCGATGCAGGCAAGACAATTTGCCAGCGACCATCGGCGCAACAATTTAAGCGCAGGCATTTTGCAGTGTCCCACGAGCCGAAAAATTCGCTCTCGCCCGAAATTGCCACCGATTGTCCCTGTGCAACCAACGGACAAATAACATTTAGCAAAATACTGTTATTTAGCAAATTATCAACAGGCGCAACTTGCGAATGAACAAAAAAACTTTCGGTAAAAGCCGAAGTAAATAAAAAATCCTGTGCAGGATGCGCTTGCCATTCGTCATTTAAACGCACAAAAGCCGCTTCAAAAGCAGATACTTTGCGCGGTTGTCCCCATTCAGAAAAAACCGTATTCCATTGGTCTTTAATAAAATACGAATAAGAAAAATTCTGAACATCATCGCCGACAGTAACTTCGGCAATCCATTTATTATCGCTCATGCAGGTCATGGGCAAAGCAACAGAACGGTCGTTGGCGCCAAGTTCTGCCAGCGAACCACACACATACAAAGTCTGTCCGTAAGCGACTTTGATATTAAGTTCAAAAGATAAAATCATTATTTGTTATTGTAATTGTTAGGTTTGGATTTAAAATTAAAATTTCCCAAAATTAAAAACTTATCAATTAAAAATCACAAAATAGCATTATTTATAGTTTCAAAAAATGTGCAAACGTTTGCAATTAATGGTAATTTTTTTTACTATATTGTTGAAAATGTTATAAAAATAATGGTAAGTTGAGTACAAAAACATTATATTGCAGGTACTAATTCAACAGAACGTC
>WRGS01000187.1 GCA_009787075.1 Paludibacter sp. | reverse complement strand
ATTTGTGAGTTGAATTTACACTTAATATTTATACCAAAAACAGTTTTTTTGAATATACTATCTATTGTTTTTTCGCATTAAAAATATTTAAAAAATGAGTATGTAAATTTTCAGCCTGAAATTTCACATAAATTCAAATATCAGCATTAATGTTAAACATTTTGTATCTTTGCAAAAAATTATTAGATATTTACAAAAAGAATGAATCTGTTTTATATTTTAATCGGAATTATCGTTGGTGGGTTTTTGGCGTGGGTTATTACTTTTCTTTTTATGAAAAATAAAACTTTTTCAAAAAAAGAAAAAACGGAACTTGAACAGAAAATCACAGATTTTACTGTAAATCTGTCGGCGGCTAATGCGATGTTAAATGCTGAAAAACAAATAGTTGCAGGCAGAGAAGCGGAAATTGACGTTTTGAAAAATGATTTTAAAAACCAAACTGCTGATTTAATAAAAGAAAAAGAAAAGACATCTCAACTCGCCGCCTTGAATAATTCTTTTGAAGAAAAATTTGAAACGCAAAAAGCAGAAATTGAAGCGCTTCGCAAACAGTTTAATACCGAATTTGAAAATATTGCCAATAAAATTTTAGAGGAAAAAACGCAAAAATTCACTTCTTTGAATGAGGAAAAAATGTTGGGCATTCTTGCGCCGCTCAAAGAAAGAATTCAAAATTTTGAGCGAAAAGTTGAAGAAACTTACAGCAACGAAACGCGCGAAAAGGCATCGCTGCGCAAGGAATTGGAGCAAATTATCAATATCAATCGGCAAATGAGCGATGACGCGCAACGGCTTACACTCGCTCTCAAAGGCGACAAAAAATTGCAGGGCGATTGGGGCGAGATGCAACTCGAACAACTTTTGGAAAAATCAGGATTGTTGCGCGGAGTTCATTATCTCAAACAGGAAAATTTTAAAACCGACGATTTTACCGACCTTCGCCCCGATTATGTTATCAATCTGCCTGAAAATAAGCATTATATAATCGACAGTAAAGTTTCGCTTGTCAATTATGAGCAATTTTTTAATGCTGAAAATGATGATGAAAAAAATATTTTTCTCTCCAAACTGATTAAGGATATTGACAATCACATAGATTTTTTAAGCCGAAAAAAATATCAGGATTTGACCAATTCGCCCGATTTTGTTTTTATGTATTTTGCGTTGGAAACGGCTTTGTTCGCCGCTTTGCAAAACGACCTGACATTGTTCGACCGCGCTTTGAAAAAGAATATTGTTTTGGTTTCAAATACCACATTATTAGCGAGTTTGCGCACTGTTTCGTTTATTTGGAAACAGGAAAATCAGAAAAATAATGTACTTGAAATTGCAAAAATCGGCGGGCAACTTTATGATAAATTTGTAAGTTTTGCCGATAATATGATAAAAGTAGGGCAAACGATGGATTCTGCAAAAAAGACCTATTCTGAGGCAATGAATCAGTTGGTTAAGCAAAATGCAAACGGCTCTTTCAATGCAGGGACAATTGTAGGAATGACCGAAAATCTGAAAAAACTTGGGGCAAACGCCACAAAATCGCTGCAACAAACGCTGATAGACAGAGTTGAGAACGAGGAAAATTAAAACCGCAAACGCACGCCGTTTTCATTTACACTCAAAAGACTTTGAGTTCCAAAAATTACAGGCAAATTATTGCAGGTATGCCCCGCAGGAAAGTTAAAACAAACAGGAAAACTGTAGTTGCACACCGCATCGGCAATTATTTCATAAACAGTTTTTAGCATTAGCGGGTCTTCTTCGTATTCGGTAAATTGCCCAACTAAAAGTCCTGATAATGAAGAAAATACGCCGCTTAACCGCAAATTTTGCAGCATACGGTCGATGTGGTAAGGTTTTTCTCCAATATCTTCTATTAACAGAATTTTTTCTCTAAAATCGGGCTCAAAGCCGCTGCCGCGCAGCCCAAAAAGCACGGAAAGATTTCCGCCAATAATTTTTCCCTGCGCATTGCCCGCACGGTTAAATTCGTGATTGTTAATATGATATTCAGGAAAATTTCCAAATAAAATATTTTTCAAAAGCACAGGCGGCTCGCTATCGGGCTGTTCGCAGAGACTTTTTGCCATCGGGCTGTGAATTGTGGCAATATTGAAATGGGAAACCGCACTGTGTAAAACGGTAATATCGCTAAAACCGACAATCCATTTCGGGTTTTTTCTGAAATGCGAAAAATCAATTTTGTCAATAATTTGCACAAGTCCGTAACCGCCTCTGCTGCAAAATATTGCGCGTGCATTTTCATCATCAAGCGCGTTTTGCAAATCGGAAATCCGCTGCTCTATCGTGCCTGCAAATCGTCCTTGCCGTGTGCGAGCAAACTTTCCTTCCGATACACGCAAACCCCACAGGCTCAGCGTTTTTTCTGCACCATCAATCAGATTCTCATCAATCGCGCCCGAAGGCGACACAATCCGAATTTCATCATTATCTTTAAGGAACAATGGAAGCATCTTTGAATTTTATTTTATTGTAAAAATTTTAAAAAAACACCATAATCAAAATACCCAAACTTACTGATAATATAACGGCAAGCATAATGTAACCACAAACATTATTGATGCGCATTATTGTTTTTACTTTCGGATTTGCCTCATCTTCAAGTTCTTCTTTCTTGTACATCATAAATGTTCCCGTAAATAATCTTCCTATTCGTCCAAAATCTGTTTCATATCTATCAAAAATACCGTAAAGAATAATCTTCACAAGCCAAGAAACAGCAAAAATTATGGCAGTTAACAATAATATATTTTCTTCCATTTTTTATTTTTTTATACAAAATTAAAAATTTAAACATATTTCTAAAAATTCAATGTCACGTAATAAAAAATAGGTCTTGTTAAATTAATATAGTTTTTGTATGTATTTGCAAATGTAACTATTTGATAATCAAATATATTTTTTTTGTAAAATTACACCAAATTTACAGTCATTTTAAATTTCTGCAAGAATAGTACTTTTTTCTGTAATGACAAAATTTGACCAAAAAAGTTTTCAACAAAACTTAGTTCATTGCGGTGTGCTGTCTCTGAATGGCATATAACGTCCTAAATCTGCGCCAAGCAATAAATATTATTCATCTCACTTTTTGCCCGATTGCTTTGCAGGTCATTTCATCAATTTCTACAAGCCAGATTTTTACATTATGCACAGCAGGAGCAGAATATTCAAATTTACGGTCAGAATAATGAGCGCACAAAACATTGAGATACTTGATTTTATCATTTTCATTTTCAACAAAACTTACCGCGCCTTTGCAAACAACGCTTATCGCCTCCGTACTGTAACTGCACGCAACTTCCGCATCTTGCCAGCGGGTTTGAGTTCCGCAATTCATTGCAATGCAAACACGATTATTTTGCGCAAGATATTGCAAATGAGTGCCTTCTGGTGCAGAATGCAATATTATTTTTCCGTCAATGTAACCGAAATTCATTGGCAAAACGTATGGCGTACCATCAGATGCCGACATTGCTACAAAACAAATTTCGCATTTGGCAATAATCTTTTCAATTTCCGATTTTTCACTGATAAAATATTTGCGCATTGTTTAAGTTTCAAAAATTTTAGCATTTAAAATAAAATGCTAATTATTAAATGGTTAAATAAATTATTTCAGTTGTTCCAAAGCAATTTTTATGCGTTTGAACGCTGTTTTAAGTTTATCGTCGGAAGTTGCATACGACATTCTGATACATTCAGGCGCACCAAAAGCATCACCTGCAACGCAAGCGACATGCGCTTGGTCAATCAGATACATTGCAAGATCGGAAGCATTGAGTATTTTTCTGCCGCCAAACGATTTACCGAAAAATTCTTTACATTCGGGAAAAATATAAAACGCTCCCTGCGGACGATTTACTTTCAGCCCATCAATTTTACTCGCCAAATCAACAACCAAATCTCTGCGGCGTTCAAAGGCTTTCCGCATTTCTGCAACGCAAATTTGGTCGCCTTCGTAGGCTGCCTGCGCGGCTTTTTGCGAAACGCTGCACGCGCCCGAAGTGAATTGCCCTTGAAGTTTATTACACGCATCGGCTATCCATTTTGGCGCGGCAATCCAGCCGATACGCCAACCTGTCATTGCATAACATTTTGATACTCCGTTGATTACAACTGTCCGCTCGCGCAAATTTTCAAACTGAGCAATGCTTTGATGTTTGCCTACGTAATTTATATGTTCATAAATTTCGTCCGAAAGAATTATTATATTCGGGTAATGCTCAAGCACTTGCGCCAATGCCGCCAATTCCTGCTGCGAATAAACGCTGCCTGTTGGGTTTGATGGCGAGCAGAGAATTATTGCGCGAGTTTTTGGCGTAATCGCCTCCTCGAGTTGCACTGGCGTGATTTTGAAATCATTTTCAATATTTGCCGACACAAAAACAGGAGTTGCATCGGCAAGTTTTACCATTTCGGGATACGAAACCCAAAACGGCGCAGGAATAATAACCTCGTCGTTTTTGCCCACAATCGACAGAAATATATTGCAAACCGACTGTTTTGCCCCATTTGAAACCACAATTTGCTCTGGCGCAAAATCAAGTTGATTTTCGCCTTTGAGTTTTTGGCAAATAGCCTGCCTGAGTTCTAAAAATCCGGGAACGGGCGAATAAAACGAATAATTTTTGTCAATTGCTTGCTTTGCAGCGAGTTTGATATGGTCGGGCGTGAAAAAATCGGGTTCGCCAACGCTCAAATTAATTACGTCAATGCCGCGTGTGCGCAATTCCGCGCTTTTTGCCGACATTGCAAGAGTTTCCGATGTAGAAAGTTCTGATATTCTGCGTGATACTTGTAACATTTTTAATATTAAAATATAATAAAGTACAAAATTTAAGGTTATAATTTTCTGTTTTTTTTGAAAGTGCAAAATTACGAAATTTTAATTAAGAAACTGTTTAAATTTTTAATTTTGTATAAAAAATGAATTCTTATTAATTTCCAAACAGACTCTGAATAAAATTTTAGTTTTTACGAAAAAAAACATTAATTTTGCATAAATGAAAATTTTATTCAAAATATTATTTATATTTTTGATTTTCAATAGTTTAAATAGTGTAATTGTGGCGCAAACCGTTGAAAAACGAAAAATTCCAGAAGGCGGCGCGTTGCTCAAAATTGAAATCACGCCCGAAGGCGATACTTTGTTTCTGGCAGATATGGCAGGGCTTCATGTTTTCCCGCGCACAAGTTACAACGCCTCGCGCAACGAATTTTACTGGAAAACTGTCCGCGATGTAAAAAAAACATTGCCTTTGGCAAAAACCGTTGGAGAAGAAATGGCAAAAACTAACCGTATTCTCATTACTTTGAAAACCGACAAAGAGCGCAAAGAATATCTTAGCGCCTTTGAAAAACAAATATTTAATCAATATGAACCTGTAATTCGCAATATGACGCGCAGTCAGGGAGCGATGTTGATAAAACTTATCGACCGCGAGTGTCAATTAACTTCTTACGACATTATACGCATTTACAAAGGCAGCGTAACGGCGTTTTTTTGGCAGGGAATTGCCAAAATTTTCTCAACTGACCTGAAATCCGAATATGATCCGCAGGGCGAAGACAAGCAACTTGAACGAATTATTGAACTTGTGGAAGCAGGGCAGTTGTAAATAATTTATATTCAAAAAATTCAAACAGAATATAACGGCATTTTGTAAGATTACATTTTACAGCAATTTAATTAAACAAGAAAATATTTAACTTTTATAATAAAAAAATTATGATAAACCTTGAACCAAAAGCAGTTTTTCGGTTTTTTAATGAAATAACGCAAATTCCGCGTCCTTCTAAAAAAGAAGAAAAAATAGGGCAATATCTTGTTGATTTTGCAAAAAAACGTAATTTGTCGGTCAAAACCGATAAGGTTGGTAATATTTTAATTTCCAAATCGGCAGCAGCAGAGCGGCAAACAGCAAAAAAAATTGTATTGCAGGCGCATCAGGATATGGTGTGCGAAAAAAACAGCAATGTAGTATTTAATTTCGATACTGATGCTATTCAAACGTGGATTGACGGCGATTTTCTCAAAGCAAAAGGCACAACCCTTGGCGCAGACAACGGAATCGGTATCGCAATGGCTTTGGCAGTACTTGACAGCACAGATATTGCGCACCCCGCGATTGAATGTCTTTTTACCGTTGATGAGGAAACGGGCTTAACAGGCGCATTTGCGCTCGAAAACGATTTTCTGACAGGCGATGCACTGATTAATCTCGACAGCGAAGACGATGGAGAAATTTTTGTCGGTTGCGCCGGCGGAATTGGCACAACTGCCGAATGGACTTTTGATTTGGAAAATCTTCCTGCCGATTTTTACGCTTTCAGAGTAAGCGTCAGCGGTTTGCAGGGTGGGCATTCGGGCGACGATATTAATAAAAATCGCGCCAATGCTAACAAAATTCTTAATCGTTTTCTTTGGGAAGTAAACGCGCGAACTGACTTGCGTCTTGCTTGCTTTGACGGAGGAAATTTGCACAACGCAATTCCGCGCGAGGCAGTGGCTGTGGCGGCTGTGCCAATGAAAGAAAAAGAAAATTTACGGATTTGGTTTAACGTTTTTTTGTCGGAAATAGAAAATGAATATTTGCGCTACGAACCAAATATGAAAATTGAATTGGAAACGGAAAACGATGTAAATCAAATTATTGACAAAAATATTTCCGATAAATTTTTAAATGCAATTTATGCTTGCCCAAACGGAATTATAGCGATGAGTCCTGATTTGCCGAATTTGGTGGAAACATCAACAAATCTGGCTTCGGTAAAAATGCCGCAACCTGATAGAATTCAAGTGGTTACAAGTCAGCGCAGCAGTTTGGAATCGGCAAAATACGATATTGCACATCAGGTGCAAAGCGCATTTGCCCTTGGTGGCGCGGCAGTAGAAATTGCAGACGGCTACCCCGGCTGGCAACCAAATATGCAAAGCGAAATTCTGAAAGTTACAGAAAAAAGTTATATTCGTCTTTTTGGCGAGAAACCGCTTGTACGCGCCATTCATGCAGGTTTGGAATGCGGACTTTTTAAAGAAAAATATCCTGCGCTCGATATGGTTTCTATCGGACCACAAATGTATGGCGTACATTCACCTGATGAACGGTTGAGCATTTCTTCAACACAAAAAACGTGGCGCTGGCTGATTGATATTTTGGAAGCGGTGGAATGAAAAGAAGATAGAAGATAATATAAATTAGAAGGTTTTTTTGTAAAAAAATTGAATTTTGAATAAAAATAATATGCTTAAAGGAAAGAAAATATTATTAGGAATTTCGGGCGGAATTGCCGCATATAAATGTCCTGAACTTATCAGGCAGTTGATAGCGCAAGGTGCGGAAGTTAAAGTAGTTGCAACCAAAAATGCTTTGGAATTTGTAACGCCAGTATCGCTGCAAACGGTTTCGCGCAATCGAATTTATTATGAGGTTTTTGAGCCGATTGGCAATTTTAATCCCGAACATATTTCGCACTCCGATTGGGGTGATTTTCTGCTTGTTGCCCCCGCAACAGCAAATATTATTGGGAAATTTGCTTGCGGAATTGCCGATGATGCACTTTCTACGCTCTTTTTGGCGTTTGAAAAACCTGTCTTTATCGCGCCTGCAATGAACGACAAAATGTATGCTCACCCTATTGTTCAGCGAAACATGCGGCAGTTGGCGGAATTTGGCGTGCAGTTTATTGAGCCTGCATACGGCGAACTCGCCTGCGGAACAACAGGCAAAGGGCGTATGGAAGAGCCTGAAAATATTGTAGCGTATTTGAGCGAAAACTGCCGATGGTTCTAAAAAAAATATTTTAAGCAAAAAAAATGAAAATACTGATTACAGCCGGACCAACTTACGAACGCATTGACCCTGTGCGCTTTATTGGCAATTTCAGCACAGGAAAAATGGGATTTGCGCTTGCGCAGGCGTGTGCAGAACGCGGTTTTGAAGTTGTTTTAATTGCTGGCGTGGTGCATTTGCAAATTCAACATGCCAATATCAAGCGAATTGACGTTGAAAGCGCGGCGCAAATGTACGATGCTGTTATGGAAAATTTTCCTGAATGCGATATGGCGATTTTTTGCGCTGCAGTGGCTGATTTTACCCCAGAAACCGTTTATTCACAAAAAGTGAAACGCAAAGATAATGACTTGATTATCAAACTCAAACCAACAAAAGATATTGCGGCGGCAGCAGGAAAGACAAAGCGCGAAAATCAGTTTATTGTAGGTTTTGCACTCGAAACAAATGACGAAGAAAGCAATGCAATTGCAAAAATGCAGCGCAAAAATTCTGATATGATTGTGCTTAACTCGCTCAACGATAGCGGCGCGGGTTTTGGCTGGGATACCAATAAAGTTACAATGATTTCAAAAAACGGCGACAAAACGGCTTTGCCTTTGCTTTCAAAAAAAGAAGTTGCCGAAAAAATAATTGATGAAATAATAAAAATTAAATCTTAAAATCTTATGACAATTTTCAGTAAAATTGCAGCAGGCGAAATTCCTTCGTATAAGGTAGCCGAAGACGAAAATTTTTTCGCATTTTTGGATATAAATCCATTGGCAGCTGGGCATACGCTCGTTATTCCGCGAAAAACGGAAAATGATTATTTGTTTTCGCTTGATAATCAGACATATACCGATTTGTTGCTTTTTGCAAAACGTGTTGCAGCGGCGTTGGAAAAGGCGATTGAGTGCAAGCGGATTGGTATGATGGTACTTGGAATGGAAGTTGCACACACGCATATTCACCTTGTTCCGCTGCAAAACGAAAGCGATATGAATTTGGCAAAACAGCGTCCAAAATTCACAGAAAGCCAAATGAGCGAATTTGCAGAAAAAATTAATAAAAATTTTGTGTAAAAGATTTTTTATTTAAAAAAAAACTTTTATCTTTGTCGCGTTAAATTTTTTTAATATAAACCAAAAATAGTAATTATTATGAAGACAAATGCACCTAGAGTTATCACTTTGCTTATTGCCGTTATTTTGGCAGTATTGGGAATTATTGGTTTTTTAGGATTTACTTCAGTTTTCGGCGTTTGGGCTTTTTGGCTCGTAGTTGCCGGATTTGTAGTTCTCCTTGCAGGTTCAGTTCTTAAAGGACTGTAAATCAGTATCTTGTCAGAATAAAAAGTGAGGGCGTTTCAGCAATTGGAACGCTCTATTTTTTTTTTGTGGTTTATAAAGAAATGCAAAGGAGAGCCACTAATTTTTCACCAAATCATTTTATACAATTGTTCGTCGAGTTGATAAACATCGTTGCAAAAAGCAACATCGCCGTTTTCATCGACAAAAACTGTGTAATATTCCAAAAGAACAGGAATTTGCGGTTTTATCGCTATATTTCTTATTTTTAAAGAATTAGGAGAATTTTGTTTCAAGCGTTTTCCTTCTTCCGAAATCGGTTGGCGTTCTATTGAAAACAGGATTTTATCGCGCAGTAAGTCGAAACTTTTGTCGCTCATTTCCGGCAGGCAAAAATATGCAAGTTCCAATGGTTTTTCCACGCGCACGCAGCCGTGAGAAATACTTCGTTTGTGCA
>WRGS01000186.1 GCA_009787075.1 Paludibacter sp. | reverse complement strand
GTAAAAGCAACTATGCTCGCATTGAGCGAATTGCGCGATGCGCGTATGATTGCGCAAAATCGTGGAATTTCATTATCAAGAGTGTTTAACGGTTAAAATTTTTTGAAAGGAATTTTTTATGGCAAAAATTAGAATACAAAAAGTAAGAAGCACAATCAAATCGCCTAAAAATCAGAAACTTGTGATGGAGGCATTAGGTTTGAGAAAAATGAATTCCATTGTTGAACACGAAAATACGCCGTCAATTTTGGGAATGGTTGAAAAAGTAAAACATTTAGTAAAAGTTGTTGAGTAAATAAAAATTTAGAATAAAATGAAAAAATATTTTATTTTTATTATGACAGCATTGGCAGGCGTGGCACTGACAAGTTGTAGCAACAATAATAAAAAGGAAGACAAAAGTACCGTCGAAACAGCAAAATATCTGTTTACGATAAAAAAGGCGACTGTACATTATAATGTACGTGCTGGTATTTTGGATATGACGGAAACTTTTTATTTTGACGACTATGGCAAAAAGATGCGTATAGAACATTATTATACTACTAAACCAGATTTGGATTATATTGAAATATTTGACGAGACTGCAGGCAAAGCCTACAACTTGCAAATTTCAACAAAGAAGTATAAAGATGAAAACGTGTCGGAATTAGTCACCAAACGTTTGATGCATACGTCAATTCTTAATGAAAGCAACTATCAAAAGTCGAACGCTAAAAGAACTACCGAAGTTGTTGCAGGCAAAGAATGTGTGGTATATACACAGACAGCAGCAGGTTTAATAGGTTCGGTTGGTTTATGGAATAGTGTTTGCCTTCTTCAGAAGTTGGGCGAAAGTGAAACCACTATGGAAGATGTTATGCGTGCTACATCAATTGCAGAAGACGTTCCTACAGGCATTTTTGATATTCCTGCAGATTATGCGAAGGAATAAAATTAATAAAAATTAAAGTATTATTAAAAAGAAATAGTAAAAAAATGGAATTACATAATTTAACTCCGGCAGCAGGTTCAGTAAAACAAGGAAAACGTATCGGTCGTGGTACTGGTTCTGGTTTGGGTGGAACTTCTACACGTGGGCACAAAGGAGCAAAATCGCGTTCGGGTTATAAGCAAAAAACAGGTTTTGAAGGCGGACAAATGCCTATTCAACGCCGTTTGCCAAAATTCGGTTTCAAAAATTTCAATCGCGTAGAATATAAAGCGATTAATATCTCAACTCTGCAAACGCTTGCCGAAGAGAAAAAACTGACAAAAATCGGTTTGAACGAATTGCGCGAAGCCGGATTTATTTCCAAAAACGTTTTGGTAAAAATTTTGGGCAATGGTGCGCTCACAACTAAATTGGACGTAGAGGCAAATGCCTTTTCAAAATCAGCCGAAGAAGCCATTAAGGCAGTTGGAGGCACAGTTTCTAAACTTTAAGATATGTAAATATAATGAAGAAGTTCATCGAGACATTACAAAATATTTGGAAAATTGAAGATTTGCGCAATCGGTTGCTCATAACGCTGTTGTTTGTGCTGATTTATCGTTTCGGTTCATATATTGTGTTGCCGGGAATCGACCCACAGGCTTTGGGTGGGTTAAAAGCGCAAACCGAAGGTGGATTGCTCGGACTGCTCAATATGTTTACAGGCGGCGCGTTTGCCAATGCATCAATTTTCGCTTTGGGAATCATGCCCTATATTTCGGCATCAATCGTTGTGCAACTGCTGACGATTGCAGTTCCTGCATTCCAAAAAAAGCAGCGTGAAGGCGAAAGCGGACGCAAATGGATGAATCAATTTACACGTTATCTGACAGTTCCAATTTTGCTGCTGCAAGGACCATCTTATTTGATTAACTTGAGTGTGCAATTGCAAGGCGGTTTGCCTGGTGGATTTTGGTTTCAGGCATCAAGTACAATAATTTTGTGCGCAGGCTCAATGTTTGTAATGTGGCTTGGCGAAAGAATTACCGACCGTGGAATTGGCAACGGAATTTCGTTAATAATTATGATTGGTATCATTGCTCGTTTGCCTGAGGCATTGCTTCAAGAGGTTGTTAGTCGTACAGGTGATGTAGGAGGTGGATATGTAATGTTGCTGCTCGAAATTATTGCTTTGATTGTCGTTATCGGTTTGTCTATTCTGCTTGTTCAGGGAACGCGCAAAATTCCTGTACAATACGCAAAACGTGTTGTTGGAAACAAACAATATGGCGGAGTTCGGCAGTATATTCCGCTTAAAGTTAACGCTGCAGGTGTTATGCCAATCATTTTTGCTCAGGCAATAATGTTTATTCCGCTGACAATAATCGGTTTTTCAAAAGTTGACAGCGTGGGTGCGTTTTGGCAGGGACTTGTAAATAGTGATAAATTCTTTTATAATGCTGTTTTCTTCATTCTGATTGTGGTGTTTACTTATTTCTATACAGCAATTACGGTAAATCCAAAGCAGATGGCAGAAGATATGAAACGAAATAGTGGCTTTATTCCGGGAGTTAAACCTGGTAAAAAAACCGCAGATTATCTTGACGAAATTATGTCGCGCATAACATTGCCGGGGTCAATATTTTTGGCAATAGTTGCCATTTTGCCTGCAATAGCGCGTCTGTTCAAGGTTACTCACGGATTTGCACAATTTTTTGGAGGAACATCGTTGCTGATTTTGGTCGGCGTTGTGCTTGACACGTTGCAACAGATTGAAAGCCACCTGCTTATGCGCCATTATGACGGTTTACTTAAATCGGGCAGAATAAAAGGACGGTCGAGTGCCGCTGCAGCTTATTGATAAGGGAAAGGATAAAAACAGAAAATGATTTTTCTGAAATCGGACGAAGAGATTGAATTACTCAGAGAGAGTAATCAAATAGTAGCAAAAACGCACGGCGAAATGGCGAAAATCATCAAACCGGGCATTACTGCTAAATATATTGAAAAGATTGCTAACGAATTTATTCGCGATAACGGCGCTACGCCGGGTTTTTTGAATTACAACGGATTTCCGGGAGCAATTTGCGTTTCGGTAAATGAAGTTGTTGTTCACGGAATTCCGTCAAACGAAATTGTGTTCAAAGAAGGCGATATTGTTTCGGTTGATATTGGAGCGTATAAAAACGGCTTTCACGGCGATTCTGCCTACACTTATTGTGTGGGTGAAGTTTCAGAGGAAGTAATGGCTTTGTTGCGGACGACAAAGGAATCTCTTTACAAAGGTATTGCGATGGCACGCGAAAACAATCGCGTAGGCGATGTGGGTTATGCTGTGCAAAATTATTGTGAAGCAAGAGGTTACGGTGTAGTACGAGAAATGATTGGACACGGACTCGGACGAAAATTGCACGAAGACCCCGAAGTTCCAAATTACGGAAAACGCGGCAACGGACCAAAACTGAAAACAGGAATGGTTATTTGCATTGAACCAATGATAAATATGGGTTTGCGCAATGTGGTGATTGAAAAAGATGGTTGGACTTGCCGCACAATCGACAGGAAACCATCTGCACACTACGAACACGCAGTAGCAATTAAAAAAGGGCAGGCTGATATTTTATCAAGTTTCAAATATATTGAAGATGTATTGGGCGACAGATTTATTTAAATAGACACAAAACACAGAAAAGAACTTGAGTCTAATATTTAAAATCTAAAAAAAAAAATGGCAAAACAGACGGCAATAGAACAGGATGGAAAAATAATTGAGGCATTGAGTAATGCAATGTTTCGTGTTCAACTTGAAAACGGGCACGTTATAACCGCGCACATTTCGGGTAAAATGCGTATGCACTATATCAAAATTCTTCCCGGCGATAAAGTAAAAGTTGAAATGTCGCCATACGACTTGTCCAAAGGCAGAATTTCGTTCAGATACAAATAAGTTTAATTTCAGATTGAAATAAAATCTAAAATCAAAAAAGATATGAAAGTAAGAGCATCGGTAAAAGCACGCAATGAAGATTGTAAAATCGTCCGCCGAAAAGGACGTTTATATGTAATTAACAAAAAAAACCCGCGTTTCAAACAGCGTCAGGGTTGAAAGTATTAATTTTTTGCAAAATAAATAAGAAAAATTTATGGCAATAAGAATTGTAGGAGTAGATTTGCCCCAGAACAAACGTGGGGAAGTTGGATTGACTTATATCTACGGAATAGGTCGCAGTAGCGCAAAGCAAATTCTGGCTGACGCAGGTGTTGATTTGGACATCAAAGTTAAGGATTGGACTGACGACCAGGCAGCAAAAATTCGTGAAATCATCGGCACTAAATACAAGGTCGAAGGCGACCTGCGTTCAGAAGTGCAGTTGAACATCAAGCGTTTGATGGACATCGGTTGCTATCGTGGAATACGTCATCGTATCGGGCTGCCTACGCGCGGTCAAAGCACCAAAAACAATGCCCGCACGCGCAAAGGCAAGAAAAAAACAGTTGCAAACAAAAAGAAAGCAACTAAATAATTAATTTTAATTCACGCATTTTTAGCAAAAAAAATTAAGAAAAAAGTATGGCAAAGAAAACAGTAGCAGCCAAAAAACGTGTAGTTAAAGTTGATGCAATCGGGCAGTTGCACGTGCATTCTTCGTTTAACAACATTATAGTATCGCTCACAAACGGAGACGGACAGGTTATTTCATGGTCGTCGGCAGGTAAAATGGGTTTTCGCGGCTCAAAGAAAAACACGCCTTATGCTGCTCAAATGGCGGCGCAGGATTGCTCGAAAATTGCATTTGATTTAGGGCTTCGCAAAGTAAAAGCATACGTTAAAGGACCAGGCAATGGACGCGAATCGGCTATTCGTACCATTCACGGCGCAGGAATTGAAGTAACTGAAATTGTTGATGTTACTCCGCTGCCGCACAACGGTTGCCGTCCGCCAAAACGTCGCAGAGTTTAAAAAAAAATATTTATTTGTTTATCTGTTTGTTTGTTTAAAATTATATTGAATAAAAATATTTTAAAACCTCTCAATATTTTGCGGCTAAAATATTATTATTAAACAAGATACAGGGAAATGATAAATGTCTAATTTTTTAGTATAAAAAATAAAAAAAATATAAAATGGCAAGATATACAGGACCAAAATCAAAAATTGCGCGTAAGTTCAATGAGCCAATTTTCGGACCGGATAAAGTTCTCTCTCGGAAAAATTATCCTCCTGGTCAGCACGGCAATAGTCGCAGACGCAAAACATCGGAATATGGCATTCAGTTGAAAGAAAAACAGAAAGCAAAATATACTTATGGTGTATTGGAACGTCAGTTCCGCATTACATACGAAAAAGCGCAACGCACGCCGGGCGTTACTGGTGTGATTTTACTGCAACTTTTAGAATCGCGTTTGGATAATGTGGTTTATCGTTTAGGGTTTGCCCGTACACGCGCTGCTGCGCGTCAGTTGGTTAGCCACAGACACATCACACTCAACGGACGGGTTGTAAATATTCCGTCGTGTCAGGTAAAACATGGCGATGTGGTTGCAGTACGCGAAAAAGACAAGTCAATGGAAGTTATCAACGATGCGTTAGACGGTTTCAACCACAGTAAATATGGTTGGATTGAATTTAAGGCAAGCGACCTTTCAGGGACTTTCCTTCACATGCCTGAACGTGAAGATATTCCGGAAAATATTAAGGAACAGTTAATTGTTGAATTGTACTCTAAAAACTAATCTGATAATGGCTATACTCGCATTTCAAAAACCGGACAAGGTAATTATGCTCAACGGCAGCGAATTTGAAGGAAAATTTGAATTTCGTCCGTTAGAGCCGGGCTACGGGCAAACGATAGGCAACGCATTAAGACGCATTTTGCTGTCGTCGCTCGGAGGCTTTGCCATTACCTCAATAAAAATTGAAGGCATCGAACACGAATACGCGACCATTCCGGGCGTTATCGACGACGTTACGAACATTATCCTGAATCTCAAAAAAATACGTTTCAAACAAATTGTAGAAGACATTGATTATGAAAAAGTTACAATCAATGTGTCGGATAAAAAAGAACTGAAAGCAGGAGATATTGGAAGATATTTTACTGCATTTGAAGTACTTAATCCTGAACTTGTCATCTGCGAAATGGACGAAATCGCTAATTTTCAGATGGATATAACAGTGAATAAAGGTCGCGGATATGTGCCTGCCGAAGAAAATCGCGGTGTGCACGATGAAATAGGAGTGATTCCGATAGACGCTATTTTTACTCCTGTTCGCAACGTAAAATATTCGATTGAAGATTATCGCGTTGAACAGGTTACCGACTACGAAAAACTCGTTATCGAAATCTCAACAGATGGTTCTATTCACCCAAAAGAAGCGCTCAAAGAAGCGGCAAAAATTTTGATTCATCATTTTATGCTTTTCTCCGACGAACGCATCAAACTTGAAACGCCTGAGGTAAAACGTACCGAAGACTTTGACGAAGAACAGGTTCATCTGCGGCAACTGCTGAAAACAAAACTTACCGACCTCGAATTGTCGGTACGCGCTTTGAATTGCTTAAAGGCAGCCGAACTTGACACATTAGGTCAGCTTGTGGCGCATAGTCATGCTGATTTGCTCAAATTCCGTAATTTTGGTAAAAAATCATTAACCGAACTTGATGAAAAACTCGAAAGTTTGAATCTGCATTTTGGTATGGATGTCGCTAAATTCAAATTAGATAAAGAATAAAAGAAAATGAGACATAATAAAAAATTTAATCATTTAGGGCGTACTGCCTCTCATCGTTCGGCGATGTTGTCGAATATGGCAACTTCGCTTATTTTGCACAAACGCATCGCTACAACTTTGGCTAAAGCAAAAGCCTTGCGTGTTTATGTAGAGCCTCTGCTTACAAAAGCAAAAGAAGATACAACTCATTCGCGGCGTACTGTTTTCAGTCATTTGCGCAGCAAAGAGGCGATAAAAATACTTTTTAGTGAAATTTCGCAGAAAATTGCCGACCGTCCGGGTGGTTACACTCGCATTTTGCGCACAGGTTTTCGCCTTGGCGACAATGCTGAAATGTGCATAATAGAACTTGTGGATTACAACGAAAATATGCTCAAAGAAAAAACGACGAAGAAAACACGCACACGTCGTGCAGGTCGCCGTGCTGGCAGCGAAACCACAGCCGAAAAAGTATCTGTTGCTCCAAAAACCGAAGAAAAAGTTGAGAAAATTCAACAAAAAGCGGAGGAAATTATTCCTGCCGCCGAAGAAAAAATAGAAGAAGTTGCCGCTGAACCAGCGCAACCTCAAGCAGCAGAAACCGAAGAGGCAGAAGAAAAAGCAGAGTAAAAACTTTGGTTTTGCTAATAAAAAAAATGGACTTGCATAGTGCGCAAGTCCATTTTGGTTTTTTCATCATTAATTATCTCTCAATATTTTTCACTCCTTTTACCGTTTTAATTCTTTTAATCAACGATTCGAGTGCTTTATTGTCGCTGACCATTACCGTCAAATTGCCTTCAAAAAGTCCTGCATTGGAATTTATTGAAATTGAGCGGAGCAGCACATCTTTTTCCTTTTTTATTATTGAAGTAATATTTGCAACAATTCCGACATCGTCGTTGCCCACAATTCGCAGAGTTACAGGATATTGCGTACCTTCCGCCTTACCCGACCATTGCGCTTTTACAATTCTGTAACCAAATCGCTGAATCATTTGTGGAGCATTCGGACAATCGGTACGGTGAATTTTAATTCCGCCTGTTGCTAAAACAAAACCAAAAACCATATCGCCATAAATCGGGTGGCAGCATTTGGCTAACTTATAATCAATGCCTTTCAAATCTTTGCCGATTACTATAATATCCTCTTTTTCAGCATTTTGAGTTTCAGCCGTAGAGAGCGGAACAAATGTTTCTGCACTGCGATTTCCAAGCGTTTCGGGCGCATTTTCGCCGCGAACAATTTCTGAATAAATATCTTTAATTTTATGAATATCAATAGTTTCGCGGGCTATTGCCTGATACATATCGCTGAGCGTTTTATATCCGATTTTTTTTGCCGTACGCCCAAGCCGTCCGTCTTCCAATTCAATTTTCCAATTTTTAAAACGGCGCACAAGGGTTTCCCGTCCGATTTCCGCATCTTTAAATTCAATTTCTTTTAACGCCTGACGTATTTTTGTTCTCGCACGCGAAGTGGCGACAATGTTAAGCCATTGGTTGTTAGGTTTTTGCGTAGAAGATGTAAGGACTTCCACTTGGTCGCCATTGTTCAAAACGTATTTCATTGAAACATTTTTGCCGTTTACTTTCGCCCCCGTGCATTTGCAGCCCAAATTTGTATGAATTGAAAAAGCAAAATCAAGCACAGTCGCCCCGCGAGCCAACTTATGCAAATCGCCGTTTGGAGTGAATACAAATACCTCTTTATCATAGAGTTGCATTTTAAATTCGTCCATAAAATCCACCGCGTTCAAGTCTGAATTTTCGAGCATTTCGCGCACATTTTTCAGCCACTCGTCCATTCCCTGTTCGCTCGCGCCGCCTTTGTATTTCCAATGCGCCGCAAGTCCTTTTTCAGCAATTTCGTCCATTCGTTTTGTGCGGATTTGCATCTCTACCAATTTGTTTTCGGGTCCAAAAACTGTTGTATGCAAACTTTCATAACCATTTGATTTTGGGACAGTTAACCAATCGCGCATACGTTTGGGATTTGCCTGATACATATCGGTAAGGATTGAATACGCTTGCCAACACACCAATTTTTCTTTTTCGGGCGGCACATCGAAAATTACGCGAATTGCAAACAGGTCGTAAATGTTTTCAAACGTGGTATTTTGCTTTTTTATTTTATTATAAATGGAATGGATGGACTTTGTACGTCCTTTGATTGAAAACGGAAAACCCACTTCTTTCAATTTGATTTCCAAGGGTTGAATAAAATTGACGATATAACGGTCGCGCGAAGCTTTGGTTTCGTTAAGTTTTTGGGAAATTTCTTTGTAAATCGCAATATTTGTGTGTTTTAACGACAGATCTTCGAGTTCGGTTTTTATTGTGTAAAGCCCCATACGGTGCGCAAGCGGCGCGTAGAGAAACGAACTTTCGCGGGCAATTTCCTGCCGCGTTTCTTCGGGAAATTTATCCAAAATATACATCAAATGCAGCCGTTGCGCTAAAATTATCAGAATAACGCGCACATCTTGGGCGAACGAAAGCAGTAATTTGCGAAAATTTTCTGTTTCAAGCGAAGCGGATTTCTTATAAAGCGCGGCAACCCGCGTCATTCCGTTGATAATCGAACTGATTGAAATATTAAATTTTTTCTCAATTTCGGCAACAGTAATTAATTGATGGTCAATATATTCGTGCAACATTACGGCAAACAGCGCGGATTTTCTCAAACTCATATCGTTGAGCACAATTTGCGCAACATAAATATTATCTTTGAGAGTATTTTCAAGCATTTCGGGCAGCGGCATTTTACTCTGGCAATCGGCAATAATTTGTTTGAGTTGAATAATTTCGTTTTTATCAAGCAAATTTGTAACCGATTGAAACAAAGCGCGATATACCGCGCGAAAAGATGATTTTTTCGTTATGGCTGCCATAAATTTATTTTTAATTTCAAAATT
>WRGS01000185.1 GCA_009787075.1 Paludibacter sp. | reverse complement strand
AAAAATAATTTAACCGTTATTTATTATAAAAATTTTGTTCATAATTATTTGTTTGTAAAATATCAGCTATATCATTTAAAATAAGCAAAATAGAATGTTCTTTGCAGTTAATTTCTTTAAGTTTTTCACTGCCTTTGGCTGTAAGCGAAAAATACATTTGCCGTTTATCTGTTTTACCCAAAGTTCTTTTAATAAACATTTTATTTTCGAGCGATTTTATTACTTTAGAAGAATTGGAAAGCGTTAGTCCGAGCAATTTGGCAAGTTCTTTTGTTGAAAGTTTACCGTTTTGCAGCGAACAAAGCAACATTCCTTCGTTAAGACACAAATTATGCTTTTGTCGAAAATCCGCCTCAAAATCCATTATCGAACGAAAAATATCTCGAATTTTACATAAATTTTGTCCAACTGCCGCCATTCTACTTCCGTATTTTTTTAATTATTATCAAATAAAATTTCATTAATTGCCTGCTTCAAATCAGTTTTTCCCATTGCTCCCTGAATCATTGTTGGCTGTTTGTCTTTTCGTACAAAAAGCAAGGACGGAATACTTCTAATGTTAAACACTTTTACAAGTTCCTGTTCGACTTCCGTATCAACTTTATAAATGTACAGTTTGTCCGTATATTCGGCGGCAAGTTCTTCTAAAATTGGCGCAAGCATACGGCACGGACTGCACCAGTCTGCATAAAAATCTACAAGGCAGGGCTTGTCGCCAGCGTAATTCCATTTACTATTTGTTTGAAAATCAAATATTTTCGTCTTAAATTCGGTTGTTGTTAAATGTATTGTTCTCATTTTTATATTTTCTTTTTGAGTTGATATTTTTGTTGAATTTTCCGTTTTTTGAGTTCTGTTGCACGCAAAAAATGCGCTTAAAATTAATAGTAAAACCGTTAAATTTTTCATATTTATTTTTTAGTTATATTGACAGTATATGATTTTTAATTTATATTTCCAATTTTTTTGCTAAAAGTTCGTCGGCAATTTTTACACATTGATTGCAGGAAGTTTTTGCATTTTTTTTAATTTTAAAGCAGGTAATATCGCCCGCCTGCTTTGCAAATTCTGCCCTGATAGACGATTTTCCCCGATGAGCAAGTAATGTTTCGGCGGCAAATAACGCTCCGCACAATCCTTCTGGCGCACGTCCGCCGCCAAAAGCGCGAAAATCATCAATTTCATTTTGCTCAATGTTCAATTCATTATGAAAACCTTTTAAAACAGATTGCGCACAATTCAAATTTTCAGGTTTTATATGAAAAAATTTTTCTGATGTTGTTCTCATTTTTATTGAATTTAAAATTTTTGCAAAAGTAATATATATTTTCCAAACAAAAAAATTTCCACAGGAAATTAATTTTACAGCAAAAAAATAAAAATTTTTGCCAATTTTCAAAAGTTTGGTACTTTTTTTGTAGTTATAAATTTTCTTAAAATAATTTATAAAAATATATTTTTAAAAATATGCTAAAAGAAATTTTGACTGTTTCGGGTAAGCCCGGACTTTTTAAACTCATTTCCCGTGCAAAAAATATGCTAATTGTGGAATCTTTGCTTGATGGCAAGCGCTCTCCTGCGTACAATTCGGAAAAAATTGTATCGTTGGGAGATATTGCAATTTTTACTCAAGATGCTGAAATTCAATTGAATGAAGTGCTGAAAAAACTTTTTGCCAAAGAAAACGGTAAAACTTGTCCCATTGACACAAAATCGGACAACCAAACGCTGAATAATTTTATGGGCGAACTTGTCCCCGATTTCGACCGCGACCGCGTTTATCCATCTGATATTCGCAAACTTATACTTTGGTATAATATTCTCATTAATGCGGGAATTACCAATTTTGAGGTTGAAAAAGAAGAAGAAAACGCCGAAAATGCAGACAAAAAAGAAAATGTTGCCGCTGAGGTTAAAGAAAAACCGAAGAAAACTGCTGTAAAACAGACAGTTAAGGTGAATGACAAAAAAATGCAAACCACTAAACAAACTCGCACAAAAGTTTAAAATGACAACCGTAAAAGATATTTGTCGGTTGATTGAGCAATACGCGCCGCCTGCCTTGCAGGAAAGTTACGACAATAGCGGACTGCTTGTGGGCAACCCTGATGCTGAGGCAACAGGGGCTTTGATTTGTATTGATGTTACGGAAAATATTGTAAATGAAGCGGTTGCACGTGGATTTAATCTTATAGTTTCGCATCACCCTTTTATTTTTGGCGGAATAAAAAAAATTACAGGCGCGGACGAAACACAACGTATTGTGATTGAAGCAATTAAAAATAACATCAATATTTTTGCCGCGCATACCAATATCGACAGTGCGGCAAACGGCGTAAGTGCAAAAATGGCGCAAAAACTTGATTTGCAAAATATTAAACCGCTTGCCCCGCGCGAAAAATCGTTGATGAAAGTTGTTACTTTTGTTCCAACAAATTTTGCAGAAAAAGTTCGCAACGCGCTTTTTGAAGCAGGCGCGGGAACGATTGGAAATTACGATTTATGTTCTTATAATTCAGCAGGTTACGGTACATTTCACGCAGGAGAAAATACAAATGCTTTTGTAGGCAAAAAAGGCGAATTGCATACGGAAAACGAAGTGCGCATTGAAACCGTTTTTCCTTTTTATTTAAAAAATAAAATTGAAAGCGTTTTGCTGGCAACTCATCCTTATGAAGAACCTGCTTATGATTTTTATTTACTTGAAAATCAATGGAATACAACAGGTTTCGGCGCAGTTGGCGATTTGGCAAACCCAATGCCGATAAAAATATTTTTAGAAAAAGTTAAAAATGTTTTTTGTGTTCCAACTATCAGACACACAAATATTTGCAAAAAAGAAATCAGCCGTGTAGCAATGTGCGGCGGTGCAGGAAGTTTTTTGATTAAAAACGCAAAAAATTCGGGCGCAGATATTTTTATTACATCTGACATAAAATATCACGATTTTTTTCTCGCTGATAATCAATTAATTATAGCAGACATCGGGCATTATGAGAGCGAACATTTTACAAAAGAAATTTTTTATGAAATTATTCAAAAAAAATTTCCTACCTTTGCAGTCCGAATTTCTGAAATAAAAACAAACCCCATCAATTATTATTTTTAAAAAAATATGGCAACGAAAACCACTGTAACCAAGGCAAAAGCAGCGCAACCAGCAGAAAAAAAAGCAGCACAAATTATTGAAAAAAATTCTAAAAAACAGGCAGGTAATTTAGATGGAACTGCCGATGATAAAGATTTAACGGTTGAGGAACGGTTGAGTGCGCTTTATCAATTGCAAAAAATTGTTTCACAAATTGACGAAATAAAAACGCTGCGCGGTGACCTTCCGCTTGAAGTGCAAGACCTTGAAGATGAGGTAGTTGGGTTGAATACTCGCCTGACAAAATTCACTCACGAAATCAAAGAAATCAATGCTACAATAGGGCAGAAAAAGCACGAAATTGAAGAATCGCGCGTAAAAATTGAAAAATATAAAACACAGCAAGAAAACGTGCGCAACAACCGCGAGTACGATAATTTGTCGAAAGAGATTGAATATCAATCACTTGAAATAGAATTAAGCGAAAAACGCATTCGCGAATTTACAGCAGAAAAAGAACGCCGCGATGTGGAACTTAACTCAGCAAACGAACTCCTCAAAGAGCGCAAACTTGATTTGAAAGTGAAAAAAAACGAATTGGACGAAATTGTAACCGAAACCAAACACGAAGAAGAGCAGTTGCGCAACAAAGTTAAGGAACTTGAAACGAAAATTGAGCCGCGTTTGCTGTCTGCTTTCAAACGCATTCGCAAAAACGCACGCAACGGATTGGCAATAGTAACCGTTCAACGCGATGCTTGCGGTGGCTGCTTCAACAAAATTCCTGCACAAAGCCAATTGGATATTTGCCAGCACAAAAAAATCATTGTTTGCGAATATTGCGGACGAATCCTTATTGACCAGGAATTGGCAAACGAGAATGAAAGTGAGAATGAGTAAGGGCTGAAAACTATATAATAAATTTTGCAGAGCAAGCGCTATGCAGAATGAATTATAAAAAAGGCGGTGGAAGAAATTATATTTTTTCTATTGCCTTTTAAAATATTACTGATAGAAGAAAAACAGAAAAAAATGTGTAATAAATAATCTCTAAATTTTTTAAACAAACTCTTAACTTTAAAAAATTCTATAATAAAAATGAAAAAAAAAATTTTACCAATTCTTATGATTGCAAGTATGCTTGTTGTCTGCGGCAACAAAAAAGAAACTGATTTTCAGTATTCTGTGGATAAATTTGCTGACATTGAAATTTTGCGCTATCAAGTGCCGGATTTCGATTCGCTGACGCTGCAGCAAAAACAGTACATTTATTATCTCAATGAGGCGGCTTTGGCAGGGCGGGACATTATTTACGACCAGAATTGCCGTTATAATCTTTGCGTAAGGCGCACTTTGGAAGCGATTTACGAAAATTATCGCGGCGACCGCAAAACAGACGATTTTGCCGCCCTTACAACTTATCTGAAGCAGGTTTGGATGGGCAACGGCATTCATCATCATTATTCTTGTGATAAATTTAAACCAAATTTTTCGCAGGAATTTTTCAATAATGCGGTAAAAAGCATCGACAAAGAAAAATTTCCTTTGGAAAACGCACAGACAATTGACGATTTGCTGACGGTTTTGGACAAAGTAATTTTTGACCCCGAATTTTTGAAAAAACGTGTAAATCAGGAAGATGGCGTTGATTTGCTGCTCACTTCCGCTGAAAATTATTATGAAAATGTAACGCAAAAAGAAGCGGAAGATTTTTATAATAAAATGAAAAATGAAAACAAAAATCAGGCGCAGCCCGTTTCTTATGGCTTGAACAGTAAATTGATAAAAGGAAACGACTCTTTGCAGGAAAAAGCGTGGAAAATCGGTGGAATGTATTCGGAAGCGATTGAAAAAATTGTCGAAAATCTTTCAAAAGCAAAACAATTTGCAGAAAACGAGCAGCAGAAAGTTGTAATCGGCAAACTTATTGACTTTTACACCACTGCCGATTTGAAAACTTTCGACGATTATTCTATCGAATGGGTGAAGGAAACAGCGGGAATGGTTGATTTTATTAATGGATTTACAGAAGTTTACGGAGACCCGCTGGGCATTAAGGCAAGTTGGGAATCGGTTGTAAATTTCAAAAATATTGCCGCCACAAAGCGTACGGAAACCATCAGTGCAAACGCGCAATGGTTTGAAGACAATGCGCCAATCAACCCTGAATTTCGCAAAGAAGAGGTAAAAGGTGTTACAGCAAAGGTAATTACGGTAACAATGCTCGGCGGCGATTGCTATCCCTCAACGCCGATAGGAATTAATTTGCCGAATGCAAATTGGATTCGCGCACAATTCGGCTCAAAATCGGTTACGATGGAAAATATCACCGAAGCATACGACCGCGCTGCGTTAAAAAGCGGCTTTGCCGACGAATTCTATTGGTCTGATTATGAACGAAATATTGTAAAAGAATATGGCTCGCTCACAAGCAATTTGCATACCGATTTGCACGAATGTTTGGGGCACGCTTCGGGAAAATTAAAGGCGGGAATTTCAAAAGATAATCTCAAAGCATACGGCTCAACCATTGAAGAGGCGCGCGCCGATTTGTTTGCGCTGTATTATATTGCCGATCCTAAAATGATAGAACTCAACCTTTTACCAAACGATTCGGCTTTCAAAGCCGAATATTATACTTATATAATGAACGGCTTGATGACGCAACTGACACGCATTTTGCCCGACAAGAACATTGAAGAAGCGCATATGCGCAACCGCTCATTGATTGCACATTGGGTTTATGAACGCGGGAAAGCGGAAAATGTGGTGGAATTTAAGCAGAAAGACGGCAAAACATACGTTGTGATTAATGATTATGCAAAACTTCGCACGCTTTTTGGCGAACTTTTAAATCAAATTCAAACAATCACTTCCACAGGGGATTTTGAAGCGGCTCGCTCGCTTGTTGAGCAATATGGCGTAAAAGTTGATAAAACTCTGCACGCGCAGGTTTTGGAACGTTATAAAAAGTTAAATCTCGCGCCGTACAAAGGTTTTGTCAATCCTGTTTTCACTGCCAAAACAGACAAAAACGGAAATATTACAGACGTAACAATTTCATACACAGAAAATTACGTTGAACAGCAATTGCGTTATTCAAAGCAATATTCGTTTTTGAAATAACAGGACAAAAACATCAAATATAAATACCAAATAAAAAGAGCCGAAAATTTTCGGCTCTTTTTATTTGGTATCTCAAAATCTTTATGCAGAATCTTAATTCAACTTTTTCTTAATAAATTCCTGTGCCTGCGCATTGACATTTTCAATAAGTTGCTGCAAATTTTGTTTTTCGGCTATTTCGATTTCTCCGCGTTCAAGGGCATAGAGAATTTTTACAATTTCCTTATTTTTAATCATTTGCATACGCGGTAAAAGTTTGTGTGCAAGGTCTTTGAGATGAACGATGCTACTGTGTGCAATAGCCTGTTCTATTTCGTGAACAATTTTTACATTTTCTGAAATAAATGTACGCATAATCATTATCGAAGCCTCTTTATCACCTCCTGCATAGTTGATTAGCGGATTAAAATCAATGTCGCCGCTTTCTGCACATTTATTTTGCAGATTTATTTCATTCAACAACTTATTAATTGTTAATTCCAAAACATTAATGTTGAGCGGTTTTTGTAAAAATCCGACAAAACCTTTTTCTTTCAATTCGTCTTCGGAATAATTTGCCGAAGCCGAAAGCGCAATAAATAAAGACGGATTTTCCGTATTTTTTTTAATATTTTCAATAAGCGAAAAACCTTTCATTTCAGGCATATTTATATCACAAAAAACAATATCTATTTTATTATTACTCAAAATATTAACAACATTATTTGCTTTGTCGGTAGCATAAGGAATGTATCCTAATTTTTTTGCCATTTGCTCGCAAACTTTCAACATTAGCAAATCGTCATCAATAAAAAGCAGTTTTTTGTTTTTAATATCTTGATCTTTAATATTTTTAAATAAATTTTCCTCCGTTTTCACATCATTTGCAGGCACGCAAAGCGTAAAAGTACTGCCCTCGCCTTTTACAGAATTGACATAAATTTTTCCGCCTATTAATTTTGTCAGTCTTTGTGAAATGCTCAAACCCAAGCCAGAACCTTCAATGTGTTGAATTTCAGATGATTGTGTACGTTCAAATTCATCAAAAAGTTTATGTAAATCTTCTTCTGCAATTCCAATACCGGAATCTCGAACAGAAAAAATCAACTCGTTTGTATTCTGTTCCCAATGTGCGGAAAATTCTACTTCTCCTTTTTTAGTAAATTTTAAAGCATTGGAAATTAAATTGTTAATAATGTTATTAATAAACAATGGGTCGTTTTTGCAAAGCAAATCTTCATATAAATTATTTTTTAAAATAAATTTCAACTGTTTTATATGTGCAATGGATTCAAAGTTTACAAATATTTCATTTACAAGATTATATGGCGAAAATTCAAAAAACTTTGCATTTAATTTTTTTTGTTCAATTTTATGGAAATTTATCAGGTTATTTATCAGTTCAAGCACTTGAAGCGCAGAACTTTTTATATTTATAATACAATTTTTATCGGTATCGGTAAGATTATTACTTTCCATGCATACATCGGTATAGGCAAGTATTGAACTTATCGGCGCTTTTATATCGTGCGAAACTGACAGTATGAGCCACTCCCGCAATTTTAGAAATTTTTCAATCTTTATGTTCGATTTTTCAAGTTTCTTACGATATTTACGATGACGGTTAATGAGCCGCATAGTATTGAAAATAAACAGTATGGATATTATTAAAGCCGCCAGAGCGACAATATATGCAATCATATTAGAACGCAAAAGCAAGTCGTTTTGTTGCTGGGTAAATTGCTCTTTTGCACGTAATTCGCGCGTTTCAAGCGAGCGCAAAATCATATTTATCTTGTTAAAAAGTATGTCATTGGTATTTTGCAGTTCCAACTGATGTATGGTAAGCGTTGCCGTCATTTTCACAATTTTTCGGCTGCGTTGAAACATAAAGTCAGTAACATATTGAGAGATGGTATCTAATGTTAAATTAACGGGCATAATTTCTTCGATAATATCCAAAGTTTGACTATTGCTGGATATTATAGAATCTTTTGCAGTACGGCGAAAAAGGTCGCCGAATTTTTCACTGAAAGTTTTTTCTTTGATAGCAATGCGGGTAGAGTCTCTCAAATATGTGTCTCTATTTTTTATTACACTTGTCAAATTGTCTAATTCAACTTGCGACAACACTGTATTGACCTTCTGTTGCCGCATTGGCAGTTTCATAATTGAGTCGAACAACTGAAAAATTTTCAATTCATTGTTAGTTTTTTGTTCAAGCAAAATTTCAACAGTATCAAGTTTTTGTATAAAATCTTTATCATTGGAATTATGTTTCAGATAGTTAATTCCGTTTCTTACAACATCAACAAGTGAATCTTTTTTAGCAAACATAGCGTAATCTGCTTCGGAATTTGGCATATAAATAATATTTCCAATACTTTCTGCTTTGTAAAGTGTTGCAAGAAGGTAACTTACAGTAATTAAATCATCACTTTCATTTTGATTTTTTCCCAAATTCGACAATTTGCGGATTTGATATGTAATGCCGATAATTCCCACTAAAAGTAAGATTATCAACAAAATATAGCCAGTAAGGACAATAATTTTAGTTTTAGATTCTTCGTGCTTCATAGTTTTTTAATTTTTATTTTGCAAAAATAATGTTTTTTTTCACAAAAAAAGTTTTTTGTAAAAAAAAATATATTTTATTTAAAAAACTTTGTTACTTTTGCAGCAAATTCATTTTTAAGAAAAAATAGAATTATTTGGAATATAATTTAAAAAGACGATTTTTTTACAAAATTATTCAACTTCATAAAGATTAATATAGAAAACTATTGTAATTGATGAAAACTGTTTGTGTAATAGAAGACGATTTGACGTTGAGTTTGATGCTTAAAACTTGGCTTACAAAAAAAAATTTTTCAGTGGTTTCGGCTATTAATATCAGGGAAGCAAAACGCCGACTGAAAAAACAACTCCCCGATTTGGTACTTTTGGATATGCGTTTGCCAGACGGAGACGGAATTTCACTGTTGAAATGGGCTAAAGAAAATGACCTTGTGTTGCCTTATATTATGATGACAAGTTATGCCGAAATTTCTACGGCTGTGGAGGCAATAAAATTAGGCGCGTACGATTACGTTTCAAAACCATTGAATACAGATGAATTGTTTTTGAAAATAAAGAATGCAATAGAGCAAAAAGACAATTATTTTCAATCCAAAACTACAGAAAAAAATCCAAACGAAGAA
>WRGS01000184.1 GCA_009787075.1 Paludibacter sp. | reverse complement strand
TAGTGATTTTTTTTTGAATTTATAATAAGTTACATAAAAAAACACAAAATTTAACAAGATTATTCAATATTTCTACTAATTTGCTGCATTATTTCTGCAAAAGTTTATAATTTTAAAAATATTTTAGCACACAGATAACGCAGATTTTACAGATAAACACAGATTTTTTACTTTACATCGTCCTCGCGCCAAACTGTTTGTTGGACGTTAGGCATTTTTGGTTGGACGTAATTCAACTCATTCGATAAAAAGATTCAATTCGTTGCTAACAGATTTACCATCATCAGAACATATTGTGGAGGTGATAAAATCGCAAATTTTGACTTTTGAGACATCTTCTTTATCTGTGAAAATCAGTTATCTGTGTGCTTTTTGAGGTTGATTTTTTCGCAAAAATTATCTGGTTATCACAAGTTTTTCAATATATTTACTTTTATTCCCTGTTTCAATCTGAATAAAATATAATCCTGAATTGATGTTTCCAATATAAACAAGTTCATTGTTATACTCGGTTTGTTGAACAATTTTGCCGTCGAGTTGAATTATGCTGACATTTGAAATATTACCGTCAAATGTAATTTTAACATATTTATTTGCAGGATTAGGGTATATGGTCAGCGGCTTTGAGTTCGTTTCGGGCAGGGCAGTGAATCCATTCAATTTTGCGTTCATCGCTTCTATCTTTTCTTGGGTTAGATACCCATTGTTGATAAAATATTCCGATACTGTAGCCTGTAAATTTGTTATATTATTAATATTATCAATAGCTAACATTCTCTCTAATGAATATTGTAACAGATGATAATCTCTAAATTCTCTAACTCCCATATCGGTCGAACGTTGAAAATCTGCTGCTATTTCATTCCACGATACGCCAAGCAAAGCCTCTATAACAGCAGAAAATACTCCTGTGCGGTCTGTTCCTAAACGGCAATGAATCAAAAACGGAGCAGGAGCATCGGAAATAATAAAATCAACAATATCTTTTACCCAAATTCCAAACTGCGCTTCGTTTGAACGATAATATACTGCATTATAACTTGACGTTGGCAAAACATAAAAAACATTATTGTTGTTAATTATTGTCTGATAATAAGCAGGTATGGCTTCCTGAAACGTGCCCAGACCGCTTATCGTATATGAAGTAAGGTTACCTGTTTCATTTTCAGACAGGCAAATATCCGACTTAATGCCGACAGCAGTGGCAAATTCTGTTATAAGTTCCATACGTTTTGCTTCTGTATTGCCCACACTTGACTTTGATGTTTTAAAAGGGTGGTAAGAGCGATAAAGACGTGCAGCACCAGGTACTTTTCTGAAATTTGAAAGAGCCTCCTTGCCTTCTATTGTATTTAGGTCAAAATCAGACAGGTATTTTATTGTATTTGCTTTGTTGCTGTTGGCTATAATTGTTGCCAAATCATCGGTAGGAAACACAATAATTTGGTTTCGGTCGGCATTTTTAAACACATAACCTTCAGGTACAAACGACGGCGCATCTACATAATTGCCATTGACATAAAATTTAAATTCGGGCTGACCGCTGTTTCCTGGCTGTTTGATTTCGTTAAATGTTTTTGTTAAAGACCAATAACCCGCTGAATGTTTAACTAATTTAAAACTTTCCGAAGAACTCCACGAATTAAAAGAACCTCTAACATAAACCGAAGATGGATATCTGCCCCAAGTTGCCTCGTCGAAAATAAATGTTACATAGTTGTTTTCAGCATCTATGCTGTAACATATTCGTTTTTCTTGAGTTGTGGGATTTGTTGCGCTTGCATACAGCGCGCAACTGATTGTCAGTCCGACAAAAATAGAAATAAGTGTTTTCATTGAATTAAATTTTAAAATTATTAATTTATATTAAAAATCTGTTTGCATTTATGAAAATATCTTTAAGCAATTACAACTCTGCCTCTTAATTAAAACTTTTTATATGTTGTAAAAATCATATTTATTACAAAGTATATAGAATCAAATAGAATTAATTACTCATATTTAAAAACCTGAACAAAGGTCGGAAAAAATTTAAAATTTGCCAAATAAAATGAAAATATTCTCTGAAAAATATTTAAAGTGATTGTTCTAAAAAAAAACACCAAAAAGTTGGTATTGCACCAAATTAAAAAAAATTCAGTACTTTTGCATAAAAATTTTAAAATTAAAACTAAATAGAAATGATACAGACACCAAAAATTGTGATTGTCGGGCTTGGATATGTTGGATTGCCCCTTGCTATTGAATACGGAAAAAAATATGATGTATTGGGTTATGATATTAATTCTCAACGAGTTGCAGAACTTCAAAACGGCGAAGACCAAACGCGCGAAGCTGACCTTGAATCAATGCGCATAGCCATTGACTTGAAGAAAAACGGAGGCGATATAGGTTTGCGGTTTTCGAGCAATGAATCGGATTTGCGCGGATACAACACTTATATTGTTACCGTTCCAACGCCGATTGACAGTTTCAACCGCCCCGACCTCACGCCGTTGATTAAAGCCTCTGAAATGCTCGGCAGAGTGATTTCAAAAAACAATGTGGTTATTTATGAATCGACAACTTATCCAGGTTGCACCGAAGACGATTGTATTCCTGTGATTGAACGCATTTCAGGAATGAAATTTAACGTTGATTTTTTTGCGGGCTACAGTCCTGAACGCATAAATCCGGGAGATAAGGTAAATACTTTGACCAAAATTAAAAAAGTTACCAGCGGCTCAACGCCCGAAATTGCCGATTATGTGAATGCTCTTTATGCTTCTATTATCACCGCAGGTACGCACAAAGCCTCTTGCATTAAAGTTGCCGAAGCGTCAAAAATTATTGAAAATGCGCAGCGCGATGTAAATATTTCGTTTGTAAATGAACTTGCGCTGATTTTTGACAAAATTGGAATTGATACCAACGATGTGATTGAAGCGGCGGGAACGAAATGGAATTTTCTGAAATATTCACCCGGACTTGTAGGCGGACATTGTATTTCGGTTGACCCGTATTATTTGGCAAGTAAGGCAGAATCAATGGGTTACATTCCGCAAGTTATACTTTCGGGACGACATGTCAATAACAGCATCGCGCCATTTATTGCCGATAAAGTTATTAAACTTATGATTCAAAAAGACCATAAAATTAAAAATTCCAATGTTTTAATTCTTGGAATTACTTTTAAGGAAAATTGCCCAGACATTCGCAATACGAAAGTTGTTGATATTTATCACGAATTGTGCGACTTTGGCGCAAGTGTTGATATTTACGACCCTTGGGCAATTCCTTCGGAGGTAAAACACGAATACGGAATTGATATTTTGACCAAATTTGATGAAGAAAAACCTTACAAGGCAATAATTCATGCAGTTGCGCACAATGAATTTCAAACAATTGATTTTGCAAAATATAAAAAAAATGGCGCAGTTATTTTTGATGTAAAAGCGACTTTGAACAGAGCAGTAGTTGATTGCAGATTGTAAAAAAAATAAAGTAAATATTTTTATAAATTATTTAAATAAAATTCGTATCTTTGCAAAATGAAAATTTAAAATTTTATTTAAAATATTAAATCTATAAAAAACAATGAAAAAATCAAATTTACTCAATTATCATTTTGTGATTCAAATAATTACCGATGTAGTTATATTGTTTTTATTTTATTCTGTTTTTTTTTATTGGCAATATGCACTCAAAGGTATTCACGTTTCGTTTTTGCAAATTTTAATGCTGCAATACAAGGCGATGATTATCAGGATTTTCATTTGGTTGCTTTGCGCTTTTTCCACAAAACTGTACCACGTAACGCGCTTTACAAAGTATTACGAAGTTATCCGCAAAGTTTTTATCCAAATGGTTATTTACAGCGTATTTTTTGTTTTTTTCAGAATGCTTTTTGCCAATAGATTACCTATAGGAACGTTTATTCTTTTTATTCTTGCGCTCAGTATAATTATGCTCACTGTGCGAATTTTATATATTGCCTTTGCCGATAAATATCGTGTAAGCGGAAAAAATAATTGGAACGTGATGTTTGTTGATGAAAATCATAATACAAAAACGTATATATCTTTTATTAAAAAACAAAAAAAACTCGGATTGCGTTTTTGCGGCATGTTTTTGGTAGATAAATCCACTGACGAAGAAAATAAAACTTTCAATTTTAATATTGAAGATTTTAAAAGTTTTATTCGTAAAAATGATGTTAGAATAGTTTTTTTATCTGCTGGGGGCAAACTTTCGAAAGAAGATGAGATGAATATACGGAAATATATTTATCATAAAAATATTACGATATATTTTATTCCGTCAGTATATAATGATAATTTTAACGCAATGGAAATGCAGTATATCAATACTTTTCCTGTGATGTTGTACAAACGTTTTCCGCTTGATTATAAATATAATCAATATTTTAAAAGAGCCTTCGACTTAATTTTTGCATCTTTGGCTTGCGTGCTTGTGCTTTCGTGGCTTGTGCCGCTTGTGGCTTTGGCGATAAAACTTGATGACGGCGGAAAGGTTTTTTACATACAGAAACGAATCGGTTTTAAAGGTCGCCGTTTTAATTGCCTAAAATTCAGGTCAATGCGTCCATGTGATGAAAACGACATCAAAAACACTCAAAAAAATGACGACCGCATAACTTGCGTCGGCAGATTTCTGCGCAAAACGAGTTTGGACGAATTTCCACAGTTTATCAATGTGTTTTGGGGTTCTATGTCAATTGTTGGTCCCCGTCCGCACATGGTTTCCGAAGATGAATATTACAAAAAAAATATCCGCGAATATTTTTTGCGGCATTTTGTTCCGCCCGGAATCACAGGACTTGCGCAAACATCAGGAATGCGCGGCGCGGTTGAAGGTATAAGCGGAATGGAAAAACGCATTGCCGCCGACACTTATTATATCTCTAAATGGTCATTTATCCTTGATATCTACATTATTTTTAGAACATTTATTGGCTTGTTCAAAAATGATGAAAATGCGTTTTAAACTGTGATTTTAATATGATTGTTTTTGATTAAAAAATGTTTGAAAAAATCGAATAAAAATATTTTTGCAAAAATAATATTAGCAAGTTAAAAGATGGTAAAAAAGGAAACAATAAATGTAAATGGAACGAAAATAGCCGTAATAACGACAAAAGAAGATGATTATATTTCGTTGACCGATATGGCTGGATACAAAGACGAATTGGAGGCGCGTGTTGTTGTTTCCAATTGGATGAGTACACGGTTTACGCTTGAATTTCTGGGAATCTGGGAACAAATTTACAATCCAAATTTTAACCGTATGGAATTCCATACGATTAAAAATGCAGACGGGCGATTAGTCCTTACCCCAAAACGGTGGGTAGAACGCACAAATGTAATCGGTATCTTTTCAAAATCAGGACGTTATGGCGGCGGTATTTTTGCTCATAAAGATATTGCCTTTGAGTTTGGTTCCTGGCTTTCGGCTGAATTTAAGTTTTATCTTATCAAAGAATTTCAGCGCTTGAAAGAAGACGAATTGCGACAAAAATCTCTTGAATGGAACTTGCAACGCACTCTCTCAAAAATCAATTATCGTATTCATACAGATGCTATTAAAGAACATATTATTCCGAATATCGTTACCAAAGAACAAATTGCCTACACCTATGCCGAAGAAGCCGACTTGCTGAATGTGGCGCTTTTTGGAATGACTGCAAAACAGTGGCGCGATGCAAACCCCGATTTAAAAGGTAATATCCGCGATTATGCTACATTGAAACAGTTGGTTGTTCTCTCGAATATGGAAAGTATTAATACTTTGCTTATTCAGCAACAACTTACGCAAGGCGAGCGGCTTGTGCAACTCAATCAAGTGGCGATTACGCAAATGCGGTCGCTGGTAGAAAACAAAAATCTAAAACAGTTAAAATGAATTGAGAATAGGCGATATATGTAATTTTTAAAAAAAAATTAAGAATTGTTAATGTTAAACAAAGATGATTATCTTGAGCAAAATTCTGAACGTGAACCGCTTTATTTGCAGAAAATCAGTCGTGCGGCACACGTGCGGCTGTTGAATGCGCGAATGATTTCGGGTGCGTTACAAGGACGGCTGTTGAAAATGTTTTGCCAAATGATTCAGCCTCAAAACATACTTGAAATAGGCACTTTTGTTGGTTATTCTACGCTTTGTTTGGCAGAAGGAGCGGGTAGAGGGACGGCAATTCACACCATTGAAATTGACGATGAACTTGAGGATTTGATACGCGAAAATTTCAATTCTGCGCCGTTTGATACTCAAAATATCGTGTTACACATCGGCGATGCATTGAATATTATTAAAAATAATTTACAAAATATTGCTTTTGATTTAGTGTTTATCGACGGCGACAAACGCCAATATTTGCAATATTATCAGGCGGTTTTGCCGTTGGTACGCACAGGCGGGTTTATTTTGGCGGATAATACGCTTTGGAATGGAAAAATTTTTGAAAATATTAAATCAAACGATTTTCAAACACAGGAAATAATAAAATTCAACGATTTTATTGCGAATGATATACGTATTGAAAAAGTTATCCTGCCTGTGCGCGATGGACTTACGGTGATAAGGAAAAAATAAAGGTGTTTTGTACGCAAATTTTGCGTATTTTTGCACATCCATAATAAAACGAAATAGTATAAAACGTTTGAATTAAATCTTAAATTCTTAAATCTATAATATTAATGAAAGCATTAGTAAAAAAAATTGCAGAAAAGGGCATTTGGCTCGAAGACGTTCCAATTCATGAAATTGGAGTAAATGACGTTTTGATAAAAATAAAAAAGAATGCGATTTGCGGTACGGATTTGCATATTTATCAATGGAACGAGTGGGCGCAGCGTACAATCAGAGTGCCGATGACAATAGGACACGAATATGTTGGCGAAATTGTTGATATGGGTTCGGGCGTGAGAAACCATACAATTGGCGAGCGCGTAACAGGCGAAGGACATATCGCTTGCGGACATTGCCGCAACTGTCGGCGCGGAAAACTACATGTTTGCGAAAATTCTATCGGAGTCGGCGTAAATCGCGATGGAGCGATGGCGGAATATCTTTCTTTGCCGCAGGAAAATGTTGTTCGCCTCGACGACCGCATATCTGATGATATGGCGGCGATTATGGACCCGTTTGGCAACGCCACGCACACCGCGCTTTCGTTTCCGCTTATTGGCGAAGATGTTTTGATTACAGGCGCAGGACTGATTGGCTCAATGGCAACCGCCATTTGCCGTTTTGCTGGAGCGCGTTATATTGTTGTAAGCGATTTGAACGATTACCGCCTCAATATTGCAAAGCAAATGGGCGCAACGTTGACGATTAATCCTACACGTGGTGAAACTATTGCCGAAGCAATTAGAACGCTGAAAATGCGCGGTTTTGATATTGGTTTGGAAATGAGCGGTTCGCCGAAAGCATTCGGTGAAATGCTTGATAATATGTACAATGGCTCAAAAATTTCGCTGCTCGGACTTTTGCCCGCAGGCACAGGCATCGATTGGGACAAAGTGATTTTCAAAGCGCTTACTTTAAAAGGAATTTATGGGCGGCAAATGTGGGAAACGTGGTATCAAATGGAACAAATGCTTATTTCGGGTATTAATCTCAAACCGATTATCACTCATCGTTTCTCCATTGACGATTTTCAAAAAGGTTTTGATATAATGGAAAGCGGACAGTGTGGAAAAGTTTTATTGGAATGGTAATTTTTTTTAATAATTAATAATTGTTCTCTTTTCTTTGGATTAAAAGAAGGAAGAACTAAAATTTTATATATGCATAAATCAGGTTTTGTAAATATTATAGGTAATCCAAATGTTGGCAAATCAACCTTAATGAATGCGCTTGTAGGCGAGCGCATCAGTATTATTACCTCAAAAGCGCAAACAACGCGGCATCGGATTTTAGGAATTGTCAATGGCGACGATTTTCAGATTGTTTATTCCGATACGCCCGGAGTTATCAAACCGAATTATAAATTGCAGGACGCGATGTTGAACTTTTCAAAATCGGCTCTGACTGATGCCGATGTGTTGCTTTATGTTACAGATATTTTTGATTCTGAAACAAAAAATGCTGATTTTGTTCAAAAAGTTAAACAAAACACTGCGCCTGTAATTCTTGTAATTAATAAAATTGACCTTACAACGCAGGAAAAACTCGTTGAACTTGTAGAAAAGTGGGAAAAGTTGTTGCCTGAGGCAGAAATTTTTCCAATTTCAGCGCAAGAACGGTTTAATATCGACAATTTGTTTAAGCGGATTTTGGAACTTTTACCCGAAAGTCCGCCTTATTTTGATAAAGACCAACTTACCGACAAGCCAGCGCGGTTTTTCGTTACGGAAATTATTCGTGAAAAAATTCTGCTAAATTACGAGAGGGAAGTTCCTTATTCGGTAGAAGTTGAGGTGGAGCAATTTGTTGAAACAGAGAATATTATTAATATCAATGCGGTGATTTATGTTGAACGTGATTCGCAAAAGGGAATTATAATCGGGCACGGCGGTAAAATGTTAAAGAAAGTTGGAACGGCGGCGCGGCAGGAACTCGAAGTTTTTTTTGAGAAGAAAATTTTCCTGCAACTTTTTGTAAAGGTAGAAAAAGATTGGCGCAACCGTCAAACTAAGTTAAAATCGTTTGGCTATGAATAAAAGATTAAATATCAAAATGAGTAAAATAACAGCCATATTGGTTTTGATATTTCAGTTTGCTTTTACTTTCATAGTAATTTTTTGTATTTATATGCTTTTTGCTCTACTTGACAATGACTTAGGATTTGATGGAATTTTCGGACTTTTTGTTATGCAACCAATTATTGGAATTGTTATTTCTGTTTTGACTGTTATTGTCTGTTGTATTTTTGGACTTCCAATTCGTCTGAACAAAAAACTAAATCATTGGTGGACGACAAATTTTTACATTTCAATAATTGGAACAATCTGCGGACTGATATTATTGTTCATAGCATTGATTCCGAATTGTAGTGAAACGGCAACGATAATCATTGACGAACAGGAAACTTTAAAACAAATTCCAAACTCAACTCTTTCATATATTGGTTGGTTTTTGACTGCGTTTTCGTTACTTCATATTTATCCGACAAAACAATTGACAGAAAAAATAAAAATTTAACATAATCAGTTTTGAAAGTTTTTATTGCACTTTATTTTGTTACAGGTTTTTTATTTTTGCAAAACAATCAGATTCAAATTTTTATCGAAAACAGGCAAAAGATTGATTGTATTCGTTTGCAAACAGAATTCAATATCTTGGTTTAAAAATCGTTGTTGCAGCCGTACAACATGTTCTGTGTTCTTTATAAAATCAAAAATATTGTCTTTTGCCTGCTGCCAAAGGTTTTGCGCAACCGTAACAGA
>WRGS01000183.1 GCA_009787075.1 Paludibacter sp. | reverse complement strand
AAAAACATACAAAAATAACGTAGGCGGCAATCCTGCTAAATTTATAAAAAAACGAGAAATAGAAGGATAAAGTTTTTACAAATTTGGAATTAAATTCCATATTTATAAAAACATTTTGTGTCTTTTGTTTTTGCAGTGTGGTTTACAGAAATATTGTAGAAAAAAACAATGCAAATGGCAGGCAAAATGCCTGTCATTTGCATTATATAACAGTATCAGCCAAGGCAAACTACTATTTGATATATAAGTGTATAAGTAAAAAACGTTTAGAATTGATTTAAGAATCAGGATTTTTGAATGTTGCTACGCATTCTCGCTCGACAGAAAAGATTTATAAATCAAAGCCCATATTCCGTAGGGAATGCACCCTGTGCTTTGTTTTGGTTGTAAACCTACGGCTTGCAATTTTTGACGGTGTTTCAATTTCTACCGAGAGATAATCCCTACGGGACTCATTGATTTTCAGACACATATCGTTTTATTGAATATAATATTGTAAATTCAACTCACAAATGCAACTTTCAGACGGAAAAATGAGTTAAAATTTTTTCAGAAGAAAGAGGCAAGCCCAAAAACTTGCATTCTGTTTCTTCCGATGGAAAAAATGCTCTAACACTGAAATTTCATGGTTTGCGCCACAGTTTTGCTACGCGCTGTATCGAAAGCAATTGCGATTACAAAACCGTCAGTGTCATCCTTGTGCATTCAAATATCAGTACAACACTAAACTTAAACTTGTATGTCTATCCTAATTTGGAACAAAAGAAAAAGTGTATTGAACAAATGGCAAAAATGTTAAGATAAAAAAGTTAAATTCATCATTAGTAGTGTCAACAATATCAATTCAACTTTTTAATACAAAAACAGTAAAAATATTTTTTTAAATGAATAAAAATTAAATTTTGCTTATTTTTGCGAAAATTTTCATAATGTATAATACTTTTTTAATTGTTGTATTAAATCGTATTCTATTGATATGCAAGCCATAGCGGGCTATCACTTATTCAAAACTCATGTTATAAAAACTTTTCCGCGTTCAGATAAAATTTTTCTTTTTTATATTTTTAAATTAAGATTAAAATCAGGTTTTTCCATAAATAATGCAATTTTTTGTTAAATAATTCTTTTTATTTGCCTTTTTAATACTGAAAATTCAAAGATATTCATTACTTTTGCCGTCTTATTTTTAACGAACAAAAAATATATGTTTCGCAAAATTTGTTTTACTTTTTTAACCACAATTTTTCTGATTTGCAGTGCACAGGGGCAGTCTGTTGTTTTTGGCAATAGCGATATTGAAAATAACAACTCACAAATGCCGCAGGTTGCCTCCTTGCCTAATGACACCGTTTACAATCCTGATATTGCATACAATGCCCCCGCAAAACAATATACCATCAGCGGTATAACGGTTAGTGGCGCGCCCAATTTTGATGAATTTGCCGTTATCGGTTATTCGGGGCTTGATATTGGGCGCACAATTACAATTCCGGGAACTGAAATAACAACCGCGGTCAAGCGTTTTGTACGTCAGGGTTTGTTTTCTGATGTAAAAATTGCAGCAACAAAAATTTATGACAACCGCATTTGGCTCGAAATACGCCTTAAAGAGCGTCCGCGCGTTTCGGAACTTAATTTTTCAGGAGTTAAAAAAAGTGAAAAAGAGGATTTGGAAAAATCTATCGGCATTCTTAAAGACAATCAAATTACGCCAAACATTACTAACCGCGCCGAACAAATTGTAAAAAAACATTTGGCAGCAAAAGGATTTTCAGATGCCGATGTGAAAATTTACCAGAAAGACGACCCCGAAAAATCGGGATATGTTATTGTAGATGTGGCTGTTGATAAAAAAGAAAAAATAAAAGTCAATAAAATTATTGTTACGGGAAATACTGTTCTCAATCAGATGAAAATTGACAATGCGATGAAAAAAACAAACGAAAAAGGTAAATGGTATAACTTTTTCCGTTCCAAAAAATTTCTTCCCGACGAATTTGATAAAGATAAAAATCTGCTTGTTGAACGTTACAACAACGCTGGCTACCGCGATGCCTATATCGTTGCAGATAGCGTTGTGCATGTTGATGGTAAATTGGTTAATGTTTATATAACCGTTGATGAAGGTAAAAAATATTATTTTGGGAATTTGAATTGGGTTGGTAATACAATTTATCCAACTGAATATTTGAGTCAGATTTTGAACATTCAAAAAGGCGAAGTTTATAATCACAAACTTCTTAACGACCGTCTGCAAGTAAATGACGATGCTGTCAGCAAACTTTATAACGACCGTGGCTATCTTTTTGCGCATATCGAACCTGTTGAAGTGAGTATTGACGGCGATTCTATTAATTTTGAAATGCGGATTTACGAAGGCAGGCAGGCAACAATAAATAATGTAGGAATTACAGGCAATGACCGTGTATATGAACACGTTATCCGCCGCGAACTTTATACAAA
Organism: Paludibacter sp.; assembly: GCA_009787075.1. Lineage (GTDB taxonomy): Bacteria > Bacteroidota > Bacteroidia > Bacteroidales > Paludibacteraceae > WRGS01. The sequence continues at coordinate 6,910 of WRGS01000183.1, read as the reverse complement.
ACCCGGACAACTTTACAGCCAGTCGGATATTATCCGCTCGCTGGGCGAAATTGCGCGTATGGGACTTTTCGACCCCGAAAGCGTGTATAAAAATATCGAAGTATTGCCCGACCCCGAAAATGGAACTGTTGATATTAATTACGGTTTGACAACCAAAAGCAGCGACCAAGTTGAATTTTCGGCTGGTTGGGGCGGAACAGGCTTTGTAGGCAGCGTTGGATTGAAATTTACCAATTTTGCAATCCAAAATATTTTCACTCCAAAAATGTATAAAATTGTACCTCAGGGCGAGGGACAAACCTTTTCTTTGAATTTCCGCAGCAGCGGTTTGGCATACAATTCTGCAAGTATTTCGTTTGTAGAACCTTGGTTTGGAGGGAAACGCCCAAATTCGCTTTCGGTGTCGTTCTATTGGGCAAGACAAAATTCATACAGCAATCGTTTCCTTAACAACAGTTATTCAAGTTATTATAATCCTTACAATTCTATGAATGGTTATAATATTTATGGCAATAATTATAATTACGGTTCTTCGGAATTTGACCCTGGCAAATTTATTCAAACAATAGTCGGCTCAATAGGTTACGGAAAACGATTAAAATGGCCTGACGATTATTTCACTTTCTACGGCGAACTTTCGTACCAACTTTATACAATGCACGACTGGCCGTATATGGGCTTGTACGATGAAAACAACAAATCGGTAACCGAAGGCGTGTTCCACAATCCTGCAATCGGTTTGACAATAAGCCGAAATTCTGTAATGAATCCGATTTATCCTCGTAGCGGCTCAACTTTTTCGTTAAGTTTGAAAATTACCCCGCCTTATTCATTACTTAATGGAAAAGATTACACAAAAATTCCGTTTGCAGAACGTTATCGTTTTATAGAATATCACAAATGGAAATTCAGCGCCAAAACATTTACTCCGCTTGATAACAGAGAAAAATTTGTACTTATGACTCGCGCCGAATTCGGTTATTTGGGTCATTTTAATAAAAACGCCCGTTCGCCTTTTGAAGTCTTTATGCTCGGCGGCGACGGAATGTCTGCCTATTCGGGCGCATATACAATGGGAATGGAATACATTCCTTTGCGCGGATACGATGCAGGCGCGCCTTATGTTGTGCCGCGTAATGCAACTTCTTCTGCAACTTCTGCTTCAAGTTATGTGTATAACAAATTTACAGTTGAAGTGCGTTATCCGATTATTCTCGGGCAAAACAACACAACAATTTGGGCATTGGGATTTGTGGAAGCAGGTAACAGTTTTTTCAACATGAAAGATTATAATCCGTTTAATTTGGCGCGGTCGGCGGGCGCAGGCGTGCGTATTTTCCTGCCAATGTTCGGACTTTTGGGTATTGATTGGGCTTACGGTTTCGACCGCACACCCGGTGCAACCAAAGTTAGCGGAAGTCATTTCCACTTTGTACTCGGACAGGAATTGTAATCATTTACGATTTTAAAACTTAAAAATTCTAAATACCAGCCAATTTTTTTAAAATAATTTTTGAAATAAAAAAGTTTGGTTTAATTTTTGCTTGTGTTTTGTTCTAAAATAAATATTTTATTAATTAAAAAAAAATTATTAGCACAAAAATGAAAAAGATATTATTGATTTTCAGCGCGTTGGTTGCGTTTGCGGCTTTTGGCAACGCGCAAAAATATGCGGTAGTAGATATGGAATATATTTTGAAAAATATTCCGTCATACGAATCGGCAAAGGAGCAACTCGACTTAGTGTCAAAAAAATGGCAGCAGGAAGTTGATGCCAAAATGCAGGAAGTGCAAACAATGTACAAAAACTATCAAACCGAACTGGTTTTTCTTTCGGAAGATATGAAAGTAAAGCGCGAAAATGAAATTGTTGAAAAGGAAAAAGCCGCGCAGGAACTCAAAAAGAAATATTTTGGCGTTGACGGCGAACTTTTCAAAAAGCGCGAAAGTTTGATGAAGCCTATTCAGGACGATGTTTTTGCCGCGATTCAGGAAGTATCCAAAAAGCAGGGATTTGATATTGTTTTCGACAAAAGTTCGTCTATGAATATCATTTATTCTGCACCAAAACTTGATATTAGCAATGAAGTATTAAAGCAATTAGGTTATTCAAAATAATTTTTGTACTTTTGCACACTTTTTTAGATTATAAAAAATAATTTTAATTTTAAAATAAAAAAATAAAAATGAATAAAAAAATCGTTATTGCGCTGATGTTTTGCGCTTTGCCATTTTTCGCTATGGCACAACAATTAAAAATAGGACACGTCAATACCTCTGACGTTATGCAGGCGATGCCTGAACGTACAAAAATTGAAAAAACACTCAACGACCTGCAATCTAAATGGGAAGCCGATTTGCTGAAAATGCGTGAAGAGTATGCAAAAAAAATTACTGATTTGCAGAAAAATGGAGACAATATGTCGCCTGCGATGAGAGAAGCAAAGCAGAGCGAACTTGCAGATATGGAACAACGTATGAATACGCTTGTACAAACGGCAAGCAACGAATTGCAAACTGAACAGCAAAAATTGATGCAGCCAGTTGTGGATAAAGTGAAAAAAGCAATCGAACAGGTAGGAGCAGAAAACAGTTTTACCTATATTATTGACGAAAGTACACAGGTGCTTTTATTTATTGCTCCAAATGCAAATGATATAACAAATTTGGTAAAACAAAAATTGGGAATAAAATAAAAATAATATAATTTTATATTTCATAACATTGCAAGGACTGCAAACCAAAACTTGAGAAAGCGGGGTTTGCAGTTTTTTTATTAATTTTGCAGCAGAAAAAATGAAGAAAAAAAATCTTATACTGATATTGTGTGTTTTATTTTTGACAAACAATTTTAAAATTTTTTGCCAAAATGATTCAATCTGTTCAAATTTATTGAAAAACAAGCAGTTTTTTCAGTTAAACGATTTTTTGAAACAAAATAAAAAAACAGTCAAGCCGCAAACGTATTTTTTTAGTCAAATGTTTGTGCAGCAGGCTTTTGGTAATTATAAAAAAGCGGAAGCATTTGCCAACAAACTTGAAAAATATTACAGCAAAAAAACATTGACAGACAGCCTTTGGCAAAATGTAAATCGTTCTTTATCAAGTTTTTATGCGCTCAATGCGATGCAAAAATTTGATTATGCAAAAGTTGCAGAAAATTATGAGAAAATCATTAAAAACTTTTCCAACGGGTTGGACAGTACGCAAATTGACAATTATGAAAATACTGTCGCACTTTTTTCAACTTTGAAAAACATTCCGCCTCAAAAAATCAACCGCCCGCCGAAAGATGTTGAATTACAATCGTTTAGAAATAAATTTAATCATCTTCTCGTGCCTGTTGTCAGGGGAAATGTTCAAAGTCAATTTGTGTTCGATACAGGCGCATCTTTTGCTATGATTTCCGATAGCATTGCCCAACTGATGAATATGACGATTCTGCCTGTTGATATTAAAGTGCTTACTTCCACGCATTTACAAATTCAACCTAAATTAGCGGTGGCAGACAGTTTTTATGTTGGCGATATTTTGTTTGAAAACGTTGTGTTCCTCGTTTCTCCTCAGAGCGATTTAACTTTTGAACAGGTAGATTATGCGATTTATGGACTTGTAGGCTTTCCACAAATTATGCAGATGCAGGAAATTCGTTTTGAGCAAACAGGAAAAATTATCGTTCCACGCAAGGCGAAACGGCAAAGCGGAAAAAATATGTTTTTAGATGGTTATAATCCTGTAATTGAGGTTTTTAACCAAAACGACACTTTGCTTTTCCGCTTGGATACAGGAGCAAAAACATCGGAACTTTCCTGTAAATATTTTGAAAAACATAAAGAAAATATTTTGCAAAACACTAAAAAAAACCAAGTTATGCGCGGCGGCGCAGGAGGGTTGCAAGAGTCGGAAGAATATACGCTGAAAAATTTTTCTTACAAAATAGGCAAAACTATCGGCACATTACCCGAAATTTCGGTTATTGCCAACGATTACGAATTTTCACGACTTTTTGATGGAAATTTAGGACAGGATATTTTGCTGCAATATAAAGAAATTATTTTGAATTTCAAGGATTTATATTTAAAACTTGTAAAATAAATTTAGAATATAAAATATTATGAAAAAAATAATTTTATTTCCAATAATTTTCATTCTTTTGATAAATACTTTGGCTGTTGCGGCTCAAAACATTATTTCAGGTAAAATTACCGATTCCAAAAACGAGCCAATAGATTTGGCGACAGTAATTTTACAAACATCTGATTCTGTGTTTGTTGAAGCGGTTTATTCCGACAGTTTGGGAAATTTTTCTTTTAAAAATTCGCTTAAAGATTTTCGTATTTTAGTGCAGCATATTTTGTATAAACCTTACAGTCAGATTTTTACAAATCAAACTTTTCTGAATATTATTTTGGAAATCAGAGATAATGCGCTGGAAGAAGTTGTTGTAGAAGGGCAGCGTCCGCTTTTGAAAATTGAAAACGGAATTTTGGCTTATAATATGCCCGTGTTGCTTGCAAGCAATCAGGCTTCCAATGCCTATGAAGCGATTTTGGCTTTGCCGGGTGTGCGCGAAGATAAAGAAAACGTCGTATTGGCAGGGGCAAACGCTTTGACGATTTTGATAAACGGAAAACCGACTACAATGACGCAGGAACAGGTAATTCAACTGCTAAAAGCAATGCCCGCCGCACAGATAGATAAGGCGGAAGTGATGTACAGTGCGCCTCCGCAATATCACGCAGGCAACGGAGCGGCAATAAATATTGTGATAAAACATTCTGAAAATAAAAGTTTTAGCGGTCAGGCAAATGCAACTTACGCTCAACGCACTTTTGCCGATTTTAACAGTGGAATCAGTCTTTTTTATAATAACTCAAAGATTTACAGCGATTTTCTGTACAACTTCTCCACATTTAAAGTTCATAACGATTTTCATTTAAAATCCAATCATACTGTTGATAATCAATTATATAACATCATTCAAGATAATATTGGAATATATAAAGAAACAAAACACAGCATTCGCGCAGGAATTGACTATGAACTTTCTGAAAATCAAAGTATTAGCGCAATTTATACTGTTCAAATATCTCCTTTTGAAAAAAATAGCCAACAATCGACAAGTAATTCTTTTCCGCCCTCAACTAATACAACAGACAACATAAAACCAACTCAAATGCACAATATTGCGTTGAATTACAACGCGCAAAAAATCGGTTTTACTGTTGGCGCAGATTATACTTTTTATCAAATCAACACTCTGCAAACATTTAACCATCAAGATGTTAATTCTTTTACTGCAAATACGTTCCAGCGAATCGGCAAATTGATGACTTATGTCGATAAATCGCACAATTTGAAAAATAATTGGACTGTCGGTTATGGAACAAAATTTGATTTTGCAAACACGAAAAGCGCACAAATTTACGATGAAAACAGCGGAAAAACAGGACAGAACACCGATTCTGAACAAAATGAATATTCCTACGACTTATATTTCAGAGTTTCAAAATCTTTTTCGCAGCAATTCAATTTAAAAGCCTCAATTACAGGCGAATATTACAGGTTTGGCAATTATAAGCGGATAAATTTTTTCCCAAATCTTGGCGCAAATTTCTATTCAAAAGATTATCAGAACATTGTACAGTTTGATTTTGCGGCTCAAAAAGTTTATCCATCTTATTGGGAAACGCTTTCGTCAACCGCATATCTGAACGATTATTCCGTTGTGTATGGAAATCCGAATTTGTTGCCGTACAACCAATATTCTGTAAATTTATCTTATATTTTAAAACAAAAATATTCGCTGACTCTGTTTTATTTTTATGCGGATAAATATTTTGTACAGTTGCCTTATCAATCAACTACAACTAAAAATTTGATTTATCAAACTACAAATGAGGACTTTATGTATCAAACAGGCATACAGGCAACTGTTCCGTTTACAAAAAAATGGTACGACAATCAAGTGGTTTTATACGGTATTTTCCAACGCGCAAAAGACTCTCATTTTCACGATATTGCCTACGACAAATCGAAATTTATATTTTATTCGCAATGGACAAATAACTTCACGTTTTGGCAAAAACCGCTTTTGAAATTCTATATTGAAGGCAATGTAATGACGCGGGCGCTTCAGGGTTTGGGCGAAATACCCGCTGTTGCGTGGTTAAGCAGCGGCTTGAAATTGATTTTTGCCGACAAACGCGCCGAAATCAATTTGCGAGCCAACAATATTTTCAAATCAATGCCAAGTGCAATGGACGTGAATTATGAAAAACAAAATCTGTATTTTTGGGTGTTTCAAGACCAGCGATATGTTTCGCTTTCAGCAACTTACAAATTTGGCGGAAATGTTCAGCAAAAAGAACGCAAAGAAGTTGATACTTCGCGCTTTGGAACAAAATAAAAACAGTAAGTTTTTAAGTTTTATTTTGCAATTGGTAATTATTTTTGATTAAAATTACAATATCTAAAATTCAACACAAATGATTGATATTGAAATAGATAACAAATCAGGGTTTTGTTTTGGCGTGATAAATGCCATAGAAAAAGCCGAAGAACATCTTTCGGACGGCAAAACGCTGTATTGCCTTGGCGACATTGTACACAACGGGCGCGAGGTGGCGCGATTGCAGCAATTGGGCTTGCAAACTATTGACCATAAGCAATTTGCCAATTTACACAATACAAGCGTGCTGCTGCGTGCTCACGGAGAACCTCCATCAACTTATCAAACTGCTAACAACAACATTATCAAATTGATAGACGCTTCATGTCCTGTGGTTTTAAAATTGCAAAACCGCATAAAAAAAACTTACGAAAATATCAAAAATTCATCTGCTCAAATTGTGATTTACGGCAAAAAAGGGCATGCAGAAGTTAATGGACTTGTTGGACAAACTGAAAA
>WRGS01000182.1 GCA_009787075.1 Paludibacter sp. | reverse complement strand
ATTGCTTTTCTATCAATTTGCAAAGATACGCAAAATCCCTCAATTATAATCAAGTCAGTAAAATTCTTGTTTTTGTCAAAAAAAAATCTTAATTTTGCAGTTTTAAATTTTTCAGGTAAATTAATTTATAAATGGATAAAAAAACAATTCTTGCTTTTGCGCTGATTGCGCTGATTTTCTTAGTTTTTACGTGGACAAATAAACCTTCCGAAGAGGATATTGCTCGCCAAAAACAATACAACGATTCTGTTGCTTTGGTTGAGCAGCAACGGCTTGCAACGATGGCTGCCGACAGTTTGAGTACAACTGCAAATGCTGCCGAAAGTATAACCGTTTCTGCAAATACAGACAGCGTTGCACAAGGTGCAAAATTTGGCGCTTTTGGCGTTGCTGCAATCGGAACAGAAGATTTTTATACTCTTGAAAATGAATTAGTTAAAATAATTATTTCGAGCAAAGGCGGACGCATTTACAGCGCTGAACTCAAAGATTACAAAACGCACGGTAAGCAACCGCTCATACTTTTCGATAAAGACGAAAGCGATATGAGTTTTACCTTTGCAACCAACGACAATCGCGTTATAAATACTTCTGAATTGTATTTTGAACCTGTCGGCGAAGTAAAAACCGATGCTTCAGGAAATCAAAATCTGACTTTGCGGCTCAAAACAAACACTGATGCATTTTTGGATATTACTTATTCACTGCCTGCAAACGATTATATGCTTGCTTTTGGGCTGAAAGGGACAAATTTAACCAAAGTTATGCCGCTCAATACCAATGCTTTGGATTTGCACTGGTTTGCTAAAATTCGTCAGCAGGAAGGCGGGCGAACTTTTGAAAATCGTTACGCAAAACTTGAATATAAATTCAACGGAACTGATGTTCAAACTCTCAACGATAATAAAAGTACAAATGAATCAATAAAAATAAAGTGGATTGCCTTCAAAGACCAGTTTTTTAGCAGTGTGTTGATTGCAGACGAATGGTTTTCGGATTCTAAATTTGCAAATGCGATGGAAAATGAATTTTCGCCATATTTAAAAAACTACAATGCTACAACGACAGTTGCCTTTGACCCAACAGGAACGAAACCGACTAATTTCCGAATGTTTTTAGGTCCAAATCAATACAATGTTCTCAGTAAATACGACAAAAAACTGCCTAAAGAAGAAAAACTTTATATGAATCGCTTGATTCCGCTCGGTTGGGGTTTCTTCCTTATGCAGTGGATAAATCGTTTTTTTGTTATACCGCTTTTTAATTTTTTAAGTACGTATATCGGCAGTTTTGGAATAATTATACTTATTTTAACATTAATTGTAAAAACTCTGCTTTTCCCGCTCACTTTCAAATCGTATATGTCGGGGGCAAAAATGCGTGTTTTAAAACCTGAAATAGACGAAATTAATGCCAAAATTCCTGCCGACAAGCCACAGGAACGGCAAAAAGCAATGATGAGTCTGTATTCAAAAGTTGGAGTAAGTCCAATGGGCGGTTGCCTGCCGATGTTGATACAAATGCCTGTCCTTTTGGCTCTTTTCTACTTTTTTCCTGCTGCAATCGAATTACGTCAGCAAAATTTTCTTTGGGCGCAAGACCTTTCGTCATACGATTCAGTATTGAATCTCCCTTTTAGCATTCCGTTTGGCTACGGTAATCATGTCAGTTTGTTCTGTTTGCTAATGGCTGTTACAACCATTATTTCCACCAAACTCAATCAACAGGCGCAGCCAATGAACACCGACCAGCCCGGAATGGGAATGATGAAATGGATGATGTATCTGATGCCGATTTTCTTTTTATTTATTTTCAATGGTTATGCTTCGGGGCTGACGTTTTATTATTTTGTTTCAAATCTGATTTCGATTATCACGATGTACGTTTGTCGGGCAATGGTTGATGAAAAGAAAATTTTGGCACAACTGCACGCCAAGCGCGACAAAAAAGCAAAAAATTCCAACGGCGCAAAAAAAATGACTTTTATGGAACGACTCGAAAAAATGCAGCGCGAACAGCAAAAAACAATGAATCAAAAAGGAAAGAAAAGATAGATAAAAGAAGTAAATTTTTTAGGACATAGTAAGAAAAGGATTTATTAAAGAAAGAATATTTTTTGGAAAATAAAATTTAATCCATTATAAATCTAAAACTATAAATCATAAATATCTTATGGAACAAATAACATCTTTTGCACAACTAAAAGCGCATCTTACCGATAATAATTTTGTAAAACGTATTGCTGTGGCAAATGCGGTAGATGAACATTCTTCTGAGGCGGCGTTGAAAGCCGTAGAAAGTGGTTTTGCTGAAGTTTTTCTTTTTGGCGATGCGGCAAAAATTCCTGTGTCAGAGCAGATTAAGCGGCAATTTGCAGACAAAATTCATATAATTGATATTCCTGATGTCCAGCAGGCAACCGAAGCGGCTGTGCTTGCGGTGCGGCAGGGCGATGCCGATGTGTTGATGAAAGGTTTAGTTAATACTGATGTGCTTTTGCGTGCAGTTTTGAATAAAGAAAATGGCATTTTACCTGAAGGGAATGTGCTTTCGTTTTGTTCGGTTTTTGAAATTCCCGCTTATCGCAAGTTGTTGTTTTTTGGCGACCCTGCGGTTATTCCCTCTCCTTCGCTTGCTCAACGCGAGGCGATTATAAATTATGTTGCCCAAACGGCGCGAAAGTTTGGCGTTGTTTGTCCGAAAATAGCAATGATTCACGCAACAGAAGTAGCCAATCCGAAAATTCAATATATGCAGGATTATATTGATATTATGGAAAAATATCGTGCAGGCGCATTTCCTAATATTATTCTTGACGGTCCGCTTGATATATTTTTGGCGTTGGATAAAGAACGCGGCGCGATTAAAAATGTTCCTACGCCTGTTCTGGGCGATGCTGACGGATTGATTTTTCCTAACTTTGAAAGTGCAAACGTATTTTACAAAGCATTGATTTCGTTTGCTGGGGCGGAAATGGCGGGTTGCCTTGCCGGTACAAGCAAGCCTGTTGTTCTTACTTCGCGCGGCGACAGCGCAGAATCAAAATTCAACAGCATTGCAATGGCGTGCGTTTTGAGTTAGAATTTATAAAAATATTTTTTTTCAGAATAATTATGTATTTTTGCGTTTTCATTTGAAAATATAATAAATAATTAATAAATAAAAAATCATGAAAACAAAGATTTTTTTACTGACAGTTTTAATGTTTTGCGCTGTTGCAGCAATTGCGCAGGACAATGAATGTTACTCTTCGCGTCAGAGGCAGGGTGTTGAAATGTTAAAAAAAGGCGATTATCAGATGGCGAAAAGATATTTTAATTTTGCCAAAAGTTGCGCTTACATTTCTGATAAAGAAAAAGCCGATATTCAGCAATGGCTGCAATTGTGCGATGATGGCATTGCAGGTAAAGAAGTGCAGATTCCTGCAAATTTGAATGTTGCAGGCAAAGCGGAAACCGCATCTGCTGCCGTTGCCGAGCAGCCCAAACCCGCAGTTAATAAAGCAGCCGAGCGAGCAAAACGCGAGGCGGAAGAACGCGCAAAGCGTGAAGCCGTAGAACGCGCTCGCCGCGAGGAAGCAGCGCGTAATGAAGTTATTGAAACCCCAAAAGTGCAGCCTGTTGAGCAGCAGCAACCTGACCGTTTTAAGCAGGCGATGAACATTGCCGATTCGTGTTTTAATAAAGAAAATTATGCTGTTGCCGAAATGAATTATCAAATTGCAGCGCAGGCAGCCCAAAAGGCAAACAATCAGAATGATGTACAAACGGCAATGAAAAAAATTGACTGCTGTCAGCAATTGGCGCAAGCCAACGATTTGATGGCGCAAAAGAAATTTGACGAAGCACGCACAAAATTTGTTTTGGCAAAAACAATCGGCTGCATTGACCAAAAGCGCGTTCAAACGCTTATCGACAAATGTAACATGAAAATTACGAAGGCAAACGATTCGGTTAAAACCAATTTTATCACGCCGATTTCCGAAGATATGGTGCTGGTAAAAGGCAGCATATTTATGATGGGCTGTCAAGACGATTGTCGCGAAGGTGAAACGCCATCGCATCAGGTTGTTTTGAAAAATTTTTATATCGGAAAGCACGAAGTAACGCAAGGGCAATGGGAGGCGATTATGGGTTATAACCCCTCGCCTGTAACAGACAAGAATTTTCCTGTAACAAATATCTCTTACAATGAAGTTCAGAATTTTATTGTAAAACTCAATGCTGCAAGCGGCTTGACATATCGTTTGCCAACCGAATCGGAATGGGAATTTGCCGCGCGCGGAGGCGATAGAAGCAATCAAACAATTTATGCAGGCAGCAATTCCGCTCCGTATGTAGCATGGTTTGCCGAAAATTCCAATAACAAAATGCACGCTGTCGGGTTGCTTAACCCAAATGAATTGGATATTTATGATATGTCGGGCAATGCTGCCGAATGGTGCAGCGATTGGTATTCACAATACACAGCGGGGTTTCATCTGTATCCTGTTGGGGCAAAGGACGGCAAAGAGCGCGTTGTGCGCGGCGGCGGATATGACGACAGCATTGATTTTTTGCGCATAACTTTTCGCTTTGCTGCCAAGCCAGATACGAAAAATCAAAAAATCGGTTTTCGCCTCGCAACTGACGGCTTTGAGTAAAGTTAAAATTTGTATTGTTGAAAGTGCATAAATAAAAAGCCATTGTATATGATAATTGTAATTTTAATCGTTTGGATATTATTTTTATCTTTTTATGTATATTGGTTACTAAATAAAAAGCCATTGGCAAGGCATAAAGTATATGATTTTATATCCTGTAATTTTTCGATAACATTAAAAAGATATTGAATCCGTTTTGCTTGCATTGTTAGTGCGGAACGCTTTTCAGAAATGGAATTTCTATAAAATAAAAAAACGTTTCGCTGGATTTGCAAATTTGGCGGAATGGAAGAAATGCTGAATAATCTGAAATTTGAAAAGGTATAATCATTTTATAAAATATGAGTATTCGTTTTGTTTAAAATGAATACTCGTATTTATTAAAACAAATATTCGTATTTTTAAAAATAAAAATTTATTACATTGGTAAAGTTTATTAATTTATAAAAAATGGAAAATATATTATTAAACAAAGTAATAAATATAAATTTATGACGTTAATTTTATATGCGTAAATCTCCGTGGGCGTGGATACCAACTTTATATTTTGCCGAAGGCATTCCTTATGTGGTTGTAATGACAGTTTCTACTATTATGTACAAGCGGTTTGGACTTACAAACACGCAGGTTACTTTTTTTACAAGTTTAATAGGGTTTGTTTGGGTTTTTAAGGGCATTTGGTCGCCTTTTGTGGAACTGTTCAAAACAAAACGCTCGTGGATTTTGATTACTCAAATGCTTATTGGCGCGGGTTTGGGCGGAGTTGCCTTAATGATTCCTGTACCGTTCTATTTGCAGGCGACGCTCGCATTATTTATATTACTTGCTTTCAGCAGCGCCACACACGATATTGCCGCAGACGGATTTTATATGATTGCTCTAAAAGACAGCGAACAGTCGTTTTTTGTAGGAATACGTTCCACTTTTTACCGTTTTGCAAATATTATGGGGCAGGGCGTGTTGATAATGTTTGCGGGATATTTGGAAGAAACAACGGGAAATATCAAATTTGCGTGGATGATAACATTTTTTATTTTGGCAGGAATTTTTTTGATGCTATTTGCCTATCATCGTTTGGCGCTTCCTGACATAGAACATCAAAGTGAAAAACTTGATAAGAATAATTTAAATAAAACTTTAATTTTTAATGATTTTATCGATACTTTCAAAAGTTTTTTTCAGAAAAAAGGCGTTTTTCTTGCTATCGCCTTTATGTTGCTGTATCGTTTTGGCGAGGCATTGCTTGTAAAAATATCTTCGCTTTTTATGCTTGACCCGCACTCTGTTGGCGGGCTGGAACTTTCAACAAAAGAAGTCGGTTTTGTTTATGGAACAATCGGAGTGATTGCCCTTATTCTTGGCGGAATAGCAGGCGGGATTGCTATTTCGCGTAAAGGACTGAAGTTTTGGCTCTTGCCAATGGCTTTGTGCATCACTTTGCCGCATTTGGTTTATATTTATCTTTCCTTTTTTCAACCGACAAATTTTATTTTAATAAATGCCGCCGTTGCCATTGAACAGTTTGGTTATGGCTTTGGTTTTACGGCTTATATGATGTATATGATTTATTTTTCAGAAGGAAAACACAAAACGGCGCATTATGCAATTTGTACTGCTTTTATGGCTTTGAGTATGTCGCTGCCCGGAATGCTTGCAGGCTGGCTTCAGGAAAAAATCGGTTACGAACATTTCTTTATTTTTATAATGATTTGTTCTGTAACAACATGGATAATTATTCCTTTTATAAAAATAGATAAAAATTTTGGAAAGAAAGAGAAAACTCTTGATACTTGATATTTTATTATAATAATAATGAAAAAAACAATTTTAATTACAGGCAGCAACGGACAGTTGGGCAACGAAATGCGTTTGCTTTCAGAAAATTATGCCAATCGTTATAATTTTATTTTTACCGATGTTGCCGAACTTGATATTACAAATATCAGCGATTTGCGCGATTTTTTTAACCATACAAAAATTGATTTTATTGTAAATTGCGCGGCTTACACCGCTGTTGATAAGGCGGAAGATGATGTTGAACTTTGCTATAAAATCAACTGCGATGCCGTTGAAAACTTGGCGAAAATTGCCCGTGAACATAATATCAACATCATTCACGTTTCTACCGATTATGTTTTTGATGGAAAAACTCACCTGCCTTATGCCGAAACGATGAATGTAAATCCTGCTTCTGTTTATGGGAAATCCAAACTCGCAGGCGAACAGATTTTGCAGAAAATTTGTCCCGATGCAGTTATAATCCGTACTTCGTGGCTGTATTCGTCTTTTGGAAATAATTTTGTAAAAACAATGTTGCGGCTTGGGAAAGAGCGCGAAACCTTAAACGTTGTTTTCGACCAGATTGGCACGCCTACTGCCGCTGCCGACCTCGCCGCGGCAATTATGCAAATCATTGATTTTGAAAAATTTACAGGCGGAATTTATCATTTCTCAAACGAAGGGGCAATAAGTTGGTACGATTTTACAAAAGCAATTCATCGCATTGCCCGAATTACAACCTGCAAAGTCAATCCTATTGAAAGTAAAAATTATCCTGCACGTGCGCCGCGTCCGTTTTACAGCGTGCTGAATAAGGATAAAATAAAACAAACATATCAAATTGAAGTTCCTTATTGGGAAGACAGTTTGCAGATTTGTATTGAAAAATTATTGAAAGAATAAAAAAAGTCCGCCTGTACAAGCGGACTTTCCAAATGAAAAAAAACTAAAAACTTTAAAAATTTTCTATTATTCAGTTGCTTGTTTCTCTTCTGTAACTTCGGCTGCTGTTTCTTTCACAACTTCGGATACTTTTTCTTCAACAGCAGGCGCTTGTTCAACAACTTCGGCTGCAACTTCAGTTGCTTTCGCCTCAACTGTTTCTTCCGCAATTTCAACTGCGGGGGATGTATCGCCTGCTACGGCTGCTACTACGTCAGCGCGTTTTTTCGCTACTTCGGCTGCACGCGCTTTCTTAATTTTCTCCTCAGCAGATAAACGTTCCTTTGTTTTTGCATGTTTTTCGGCAAGAAGTTGGTCTTTGGTTTTTGCAACCGTGTTTTCTTTGTCTTTTTTCCACGCTTCAAAGCGTTTCTCGGCTTCCGCATCGTCGAAAGCGCCTTTTTTCACTCCACCCAAAAGATGTTTTTTGAGCAATACGCCTTCGTCCGAAAGTATATTGCGGGCGGTGTCTGTGGGCTGCGCACCAACCTGCAACCAATACAAAGCGCGGTCGAATTTCAAATCAACCGTTGCAGGATTGGTATTGGGATTGTACGACCCGATACGTTCGATAAATTTGCCGTCGCGCGGCGCACGACTGTCGGCAGCTACAATATGGTAGTAAGCGTATCCCTTACGACCGTGCCGTTGCAATCTGATTTTTACTGGCATTTTTCTATTAAATTTTTTTTAAAAATTATATACCTATTGCTTTTTCCAAAAGCGGCTGCAAAGGTAATACTTTTTTTTCAAATACCAATTGCATTACTTTAAAAAAATTGCATTTTTGCCTTTTCAAAACAAATCAATAAAACAAAATCAAAGGATATGTTTTTTTAACAAAATTGATATGGAAAATAAAACAAAAATTGAATTGACATGCACAATGGGAACTCTGTTTATTTGCCTGCGGGCAAAGGCTTTGGATAGTCAAAGTAAAAATTATGTGTTGCACGATACGCACGCGGATAAGATATTGCAGTCAATAGAATACGATTTCAGCAATATTGCCGCATCTGCTTCATTTGATGGTGACATGCCTAATGTTTGGCGTGCAAAGCATATTGACGATTGGATAAAAGAATTTATACGCACCAACCCAAACGCTGTTGTTTTGAATCTCGGTTGTCGCGAACAAAACGCATAAATCCGCCTGTATCAGCGAATTGGTTTGATGTAGATTATCCTCAAATAATAGAATTGTGCAAAAATTTCTTTACAGAAAATAATAATTATCAAATGATAGCATCATCGGTTACCGAAGTCGGCTGGTTGGAACAAATCCCAAATAATCGCCCTGCAATTATTGCAGCAGAAGGAGTTTTGATGTATATTACTCCTGCCGAAGTGGAAAATCTTTTTATGCGGTTGATGAATTATTTTTTCTCATGGCGAAATGATGTTTAATATTATGAGCAAAGGCGCAGTTAAAATGGGTACAAAACAAATGATGAAGTCATTTAATACATCGTGCAAATGGGGTGTGAACGACACGCGCGATATAGATGTTTCAGCCCTAAACTGAAAAAACTTGACGATATTCCTCTTATACAATCGCCCTACGTCAAACAATTGCCATTGAATTTTTTCAAAGTTTTTTGCAACATAATGCAAATTTTCCCTCTTGCTAAACGCACACAACGTTTGTTGCGGTACGAGTATAAATTGGACTGAAAAAATATCTTTAAAACTCCAAAATCTTAACTCCTCGCTTTGCTATTGTCATTTCTTTGCCGATTTCAACTTTTGAGCCGTTAATTGGGTCTTTGGCTACGGATTTTGGAAGAACTTCTGCATAACGCTGTGTTTGAAATGTTTGTTCTTGGTCTGTTCCGTTAAAAATCACTACAACCGACCGACCGTTATACTTTCGTTCATAAACATAAATGCCTCTGTATGGGCGGAAATGCTTAAATGTTCCTTTGGCGAAAATATCGTTGCCTTTGCGCCAGTTAAGCAATTTTTTTGTGAAATTAAAAATTTCGTTTTCCTTTGC
>WRGS01000181.1 GCA_009787075.1 Paludibacter sp. | reverse complement strand
TTTCTACTACACTGCCTGTTGGTTCTCATACAATAACTTTCAGAGATTCGGTAAGTTGCAGCGATGATGTGTTTACTGTTAATATTCCTGCAAGAAATTCTTCGGAAATAACAATTCATGATACAATAAACTTAGGCGAGTCGTATCATCTCAACGGGTTTGATGTGCCTGTGCAAAATACTATCGGAACTTTTTCTAATTTTCAGCCCTTAAATCTTCATACCGTATCTGGCTGCGACAGCACTGTTTATCTTATACTTACAGTTTTGGATATAATCACTGTTGAATTTTCTCCTTTGGAAGATATTTGCGCAGATAATGCAAACTTTAATATAGGTTTTAATTTAATTGCAGGAACAATGAACAATGTTTCAGTCATTTTTGACGAAAAAGCGCACGCAACAGGCTTTGTAGATATTATTAACCCAAATATTTCAAATCAAAATATCACAGTGCCTTTGCCTGATAATGTTCGTCCTGATAATTATTCGGCAACAATCATATTTTCAAATGAAAATGTGCAAATACCGTATCCGTTTAATTTCACTGTACTTTATTCTGCGTCAATAATTAAGCAGAAATGGAACGATGTTTTGGCTTTATTCAATGAAAGTATCAATGGCGGATACATTTGGTCGGATTATCAATGGTATAAAAATGATATTCAAATTACAAATGAAAACGGCTCGTATCTTTATGTCGGAGCAAATGGCGGAATGTTGGACTTTACAGCCGAATATCGCGCTCGAATAACGCGCTTAGATGACGGAGTAACGCTCTTTACCTGTCCATTTGTCCCTGAATATACAGAAAATGCTTATCAAACGCTGCGTCCGATACTTGCTACGCCCGGTCAGATTATAACAATTGTGATGGAAGGCGGAAAGAGTATGACTCTTTGGACAGTTTTAGGATTGCAAATTGGTGAATATCCATTAACAGACGGCGAAAATACAATCAACGCGCCCGCTGTTTCAGGTACTTATATTCTTTCGATACAAAAACAAAACGGAGAGCGGCAAAATCAAAGAATTGTTGTAAGGTAAAATTAAGGAAAAAATTGGCAGTGTTTTTTTTGGTACGAATTTTGCAGAGAAAATTTACTGTTTTTTTGAAAAATAATAATATTAATAATAATTTAAAATTCTAAAAAAAGATTTTATGAAAAGAAACAATTTATTCGCAACTTTGTTTTTGAGCGCGGCAATTATTTTGTCGGGCTGCAGTTCGTTGAATAACACTGCAAAAGGTGGATTGCTTGGCGGCGGCGGCGGCGCAGCTATCGGTGCTGCTCTTGGCGCATTAATCGGAAAAGACGGTAAATCAACTGCTATCGGCGCGGCTATCGGCGGGGCAGTTGGAGCATCGGCAGGCGCAATTATCGGAAAGCAAATGGACAAGGCAAAAGCCGAAGCCGCTGCTATTGAAGGCGCAAACACGCAGTCGATTACCGATGCAAACGGTTTGCCTGCTGTTTTGGTAACTTTTGATTCGGGAATTTTGTTTGCCACAGGCAGCAGCACACTCAGTGCAAGTGCGCAATCGTCGCTGACAAAGTTTGCAAAAATTTTGGTTGAAAACCCGACCCTCGCACTCAGTGTTTTAGGGCATACAGACAACACAGGTTTTGCAAATTCAACTCCTGCACAAAGCGCGCAGAAAAATCAGGAACTTTCGCAGAAACGCGCACAATCAGTTGTAAATTTTCTTACAAGCAAAGGAGCATTGGCAAGTCAATTTAAGGAAGTGGCAGGTAAAGGGCAGGATATGCCTATTGCCGACAACAGCACAGCCGCAGGAAAAGCCCAAAATCGCCGTGTAGAAATTTATATGTATGCGAGCGAACAGATGGTTAAAGACGCTGAATCACAGGCAAACAAGTAAATATTTTTTCAAAAATATTACACAATAAAAAATCGGGTAAAAATTTTTATCCGATTTTTTTTGCCAATTCTTCAAAAATTTGTGCCGAAACGGAATTTTCAGCGGCAATAGGCGTACCGTTGTCGCTACCTTCACATATAGTTTGAATAAGTGGAATTTGCGCCAAAAGCGGAACGTGCATTTCTTCGGATAAACGCTGTCCGCCGCCTTTACCAAAGATAAAGTATTTATTATCAGGCAATTCAGCAGGCGTAAACCACGACATATTTTCTACCAAACCTAAAATATGTACATTAATTTTTTCGTTTTGAAACATATTGATTCCTTTTCTGGCATCAGACAAAGCAACCTCCTGCGGAGTTGTAACGGCAATTGCTCCGTCAATTTTCAGCGTTTGAACAAGCGTAAGTTGAATATCGCCTGTTCCGGGCGGCAAGTCAATGATAAAATAATCAAGTTCGCCCCAAAGGGCATCTGTAATAAGTTGTTTCAACGCATTTGCAGCGAGCGTTCCGCGCCAAACAAGCGCTTTCTCAGCATCAACCAAAAAACCAATTGACAGCATTTTTACCCCAAATTTTTCAATTGGAATAATTTTTTCGCGTCCATCGCGTATTTCTGTGTAAAGTTGTTGATTTTCAACGCCAAACATTTTTGGCAACGATGGTCCGTAAATATCGGCATCAAGCAAACCGACTTTATAACCCAGATGTGCCAATGCAACCGCCAAATTAACAGCAACAGTGGATTTGCCAACTCCACCTTTGCCCGAAAAAATTGCAATAACATTTTTCACATCAGGCAGAAGTTGCTCGGCTTGGCGATGTTGAATTTCTGGAGTTTTAACAGTTATATTTCCTTTTATATCAATATCTTCCGATACAAAAGCAAGAATTGTTTGCTCGGCAGATTTAACAATTGATTTTACAAAGGGGTCGTTGGGTTTTTCAAAATAAAGAGAAAAACTGATGCGGTTTCCGTCAATTTTCAAATCGTCCATCAACATTCCCTGTTCTATAATATTTTTACCCGTTCCCGGATAATGAACATGCGTAAGGGCGCGGATTATATCCTGTTTTGTCATTTTTTTTTACAATTTTTACAATCCTAATTTTTCTTTTGCAAATTCAGCAATAAAATCGACAGTTTTTTCCACGCCAAACTCAGAAGAATTAATGCACACATGATACGAAGATGCCGCTCCCCACTGTTTGTTTGTATAATAATTGTAATATGAAGCGCGTTTTTTGTCAGTTTTTTGAATAAAATCCATCGCTTTGTCTTCGGAAGTCATTTTATAATTATTTACAATGCGATTAATGCGGCTTTCTATATCGGCAGAAATGAAAACATTGAGGCAACGCGGCGAATTGCGCAAAACATAATCGGCGCAACGCCCGACAAACACGCAATCGTGCCTTAACGCAAGCCATTGTATCACATCGCTTTGAATTTTGAAAAGCGATTCGCTGTACAGAAAATTTGACGATTGATAATTATTTGTATTTCCCAAATTCAAAATTCCGCCAACAATACTGAAAGTGCTTGCCTCGTCAGCTTTTTCAAAAAATTCTTTACTAATACCACTTTCACGCGCGGCAATGGTAATCAATTCGCGGTCGTAGTAGCCAATGTTGAACTTTTCGGCAAGTTTTGTACCGATTTCCCGCCCGCCGCTGCCAATCTGACGACCAATATTTATTGCAAAATGTTCCATTTTAAAAAATATCTCTCCATGCCCACTTTCCTTCAATCGTTCCGTTTTCTATTAAAACAATTCCCGGATTTGACCGTACAATAGTTTTCAACGTTATCGGGTCGGTTGTGCAGAACGGAAAAGTTACGCCTGTTTCTTCGCGGAATTTTTCTATTTCTTCATCAGAAGAACCGCTCAATGCATAAAAGTCAATTCCATGTTTTTTAGCAAGTTGATAAAGTTTTTCTACTTTTTGAACTCCGCATCTTGAAGTTTTGTTCAAATCATACATTATCGCTAAATAAGTTTTACCTTCATTTTGAAGAACATAATCGGTAATATCGCCATGTTCGGGGTCTGTTATTGAAAAATCGTGAATTTTCGGCGCATCGCCTTTTGAAACCAAAGTACTTTCCTGATTTACAAAAACCCATGTAGAATCGCCTTTTGGATAATTTTCGAGGGTAAATTCCTGTTTTACGCCATTTTTTTCATAAATAAATTTAGTGTTATAAACATCAGGCTTTGCGTTTTCGGGCAGTTGCATCGCCTGTTCAATGTTAGTACCGATTTTGTACGGACGAAAATCTATCACAGGCAAATGAGTAAGATTCCAAATCATAAATCCGAGAACCGCCAAAATAAAAACTAATTCCGTAATTATTTGAGCCACAGGCATTAACAGTGGTTTAATATATTTTCGGCGAATGAAAAGATAAATTGTAAAAGCGAGCAAAACGACATTTTTCCAAAATGTTACGCTGTTCGAAATCACAAGCGCATCGCCAAAACAGCCGCAATCGCTTACAGGACTTGCAATATAAACGTATAAAGTAAGCGGTGTCATTACGCACATAAACAATAGCGCAAACAGCGAAGTTGTGCCAATATACACCTTAAAAAGCAAATTCAGACCAATTATAAATTCCAAAGCAATCATCGCAACGGCAAATGGAAATGCCAAAAAATCTATTCGCGTAAAAAACTCACCAAGCGCGGCAAAATTCATCTGCGTGAGAGTGTCGCTAAAAGCGGCGAAATAATCTCCAAATTTGTATGCAGTTCCCAGCGGGTCAACTGCTTTTACAAAACCTGAAAAAATGAACAGCGCAGCCAAAGCAAGCCGCACAAACGTAAGAACAATATTTTCAGCAGTAGAAATATTGCTTTTGTTGTTAAAAAGTGTCCTGTTTCTTTTCATAAAAATAATCTTATTTTTAAAAATTTCCTATTTCAAATTTCTGCCTTCCAACTTCTAATCAACGCAAATACCGCATAATTTATCATATCATAATAATTTGCGTCAATTCCTTCGGACACAAGGGTTTGCCCTTGATTACTTTCAATTTCTTTTGTACGATTAATTTTCATTAAAATCATATCTGTGAACGAAGTTGTGCGCATCAGCCGCCATGCCTCGCCGTAGTCGTGGTTTTTGTCGAGCATCAGATTTTTTGCGGCATCAGCATAATTGTTATATAAAGTAAGCGCGGTGACGTTGTCCATATCTTTTGTGTCGGCAAAGCCGCGCTCAAGTTGTATCAGCCCGATAATTCCGTAATTGACTATAGCAATCATTTCTGAACGAACATCTTCGGCAATTCGCTGTTCGCCTTTGGTTTCTATACTGCGAATGCGGTTTGCTTTTATAAAAATCTGATCGGTAACCGATTGCGGACGCATAATTCGCCACGAAGTACCATAATCGTTCAGTTTTTTTTCAAAAACCGAGCGGCATTTTTTTATCGCTTCATCAAATTCCTGTGCCGTATTATTCATTTTTTATAAAAATATTTGTGCAAAATTAATTATTTTATTTTATATAAAAAAATTTTTAAGCGGTACTAAATACAAATCACTGAAAATCAAATAATTATCTTTTCAAACAAAATAAAATTAAAAAAAAAATTAAAAAAAAATATTTATAATAAAAAAAAACAGTATCTTTGCGCCGAAGTTTTTATGCATTAGATGTATAATAAAAAATGGTATGATTTTTGCAGAAAAAAACACATCAACATTACGCTTTTGCAAGGCTTTAATATTATGAATTAAGGAAAATTTAATATGTAAATTAAATAAAAATATAAAAAATTTTTGAGTATGAAAAAAAGTATTTCAGTTTTATTGATGTCGTGCTTTGTGCTTGCTGTGGCAGCGCAAACCAGTGGAAATTCCAATCAGGTAAGATACAGGAATTATTTTGATTTTACGCGCTGGTCAATCAGTTTGGAAGGCGGTTTGAACGCTTTTGACGGCGATGTGAACCAGTTCAGTAAAAGTTTCTTCAAATCTGTACGCGGCAATTTGTCGGGCGGTCTTGCTATTGAGCATACTTTTAACCCAACTTTGAGTTTGGGTTTGCAGTATTATTATATGCCTGTGAATGCTAACAGCCAAGCTCGTTACCAGGACATTGAAGCCAACAAGTATGAGATTATGAAATCTAAACATCATCAGGGTTATTTGTTTTTGAGTGCAAATATTTTGCGCCTTTTCAACAAAAACATTCAAACTCACTGGGGCATTTGGGCTAATCTCGGACTTGGAGCGGCTTACTTCAATGCTGATTATTGGGGTTTTGCACGCAACCGCAAAGGCGACCCATTTTATTGCATCGTTGCGCCAAATGCAAATAATTTACTTGACGGACAGCCGGGCTTAAACCCAAATGGCGATTTTACCGCTTTAGATGGAAGCCCTTATGACGTTAAAGATGCTTGGGCGGTGATTGTGCCTGTTGGAGTGAATATTGAGTACAATTTCACTAAAAATTTGGCTTTGGGTTTGAAGTTGAATTACACTTCTTACAACCGCGATGACCTCGAAGGCAGCAAACACAAACAAGACAGCCGCAATCAAGAATCACCTTATAAAGGTTTGAATTATGCTGGCGTTACCAACGATTTCGTTTCGTCGGCTTTTGTAAATCTGCGTTGGAAATTTACTTCGCAGCGTCTTCACACACGCAACACAACATGGCGTGATTACGACAACGAAGCGCTTGCAACCGCTCAGGAAGCATTGCGTGCCAAAACTGTTCCTGTTAAAAATTACGATGACGAAATTCGCAATCTGCAAGACCAGATTGATTCTATCAGAGGCGATATTGACCAGTTGCGTCAATATATGAGCCCAGACGGACCAGATGACGACAACGACGGAATTCCAAATATTCGCGACCTTGAACCGAATACTCCTCGGGGTTCAATCGTAGATTTCTACGGACGTAGAGTAAGTACCACAGCAACTGGTGCACCTGTGGTTGATATTCCTGCTGTATTCTTCGATTTTGATAAATTTAATCTTGACGAAACAGCCAAAGAGGAAGTTTTCAAAGCTGCACAAATAATGAAACGTAATCCTAACGTTTTGTGCGAAATACGTGCATATTGCGATTACATGGGTAACGACAAATACAACAAACAGTTGAGTATCAACCGCGCTAACCGCGTAAAAGAAGAATTGGTTAAAGTTTATGGCATTAGCGCCGACCGCATCATTGCTAATGGCAACGGACGCTTGCTTGAACCGCCTGCCAAATACAGAGTTAATCGCCGCGCTGAATTCCATTTCAGTGAATAAAATTTTAATTATATTTATAAATTTTTAATTATGAGAGGCTGGGAATTTAATAGTTCCCAGCCTTTTTTGTCAAATTTTTCCACAATTCGACGAATTTCACTACTTTTGTACCCGCCGACAGCAGTTTGGTTTGTCGCTGTTTTTTTAATGGAAAAAACAGAGGAAAGTCCGGGCAACGCAGAGCGCCATATTTCCTAACAGGAAGTTGCCTGCGAGGGCAAAGCAACGTAACAGAAAATAACCGCCATTAATTAATGGTAAGGGTGAAAAGGCGGGGTAAGAGCCCACCGTTTGCGCGGCAACACGCAAAGCAGTACGTCTTATGGGTTGCAAGTTCAAGTAAACCAACGTTTTAGAGTTGCTCGCTCGATGTTGGAGGGTAGAATGCAACAGGGCAGTGGCGACACTGTTCGCAGATAAATGACAAACATTTCGCCTGTCATAGCGCGAAATACAGAACCCGGCTTATAGAACTGCTGTCGGTTTTTTTCTTTTTTAACTTCTTTTCTTCGTGTTTTGTCGGGGATTTTGGCAGTAGTTGTCGATTTTTACTTGTACCAAGAGACTGCGCAATGTAATTTTGCAGCCGATATTTTTAATTATTAATTTTTTTAAAACAATTTTTTTTTATGGAAAATAAAGATTTAAAAATTGCGCAAAAGCGTAAAGTATTATGGTTGGGCGGACTGCTGATTACAGTAGGCGCATTGTTTTTACTATTCAATGTAAATGCAGAGTGGCAGGAGTGGCGACCTGTAGTTTTTTCGTGGCAAATGTTGATTATTATTATCGGCATTTTTATTTTTTTCAACCGCCATTTTTTTAAAGGCGCGTTTGTTATACTTTTGGGTGGGTTTTTCCTGCTGCCTGTTTTGGCAAAGTCGTTTCCTGATTATTTCTATTGGGTTGATGCAAATTTTGTGCACAAATATTGGGCTTTGTTACTTGTGGCGGCAGGAGTTGCAATTCTGTTAAACGCACTTTTTGGAAAATACGAGCATAAACAAAGTTATCAATGGCGCCAAAAATATTGGGACACAACTGCCAAACAATCAAACATAGAAGGAACAATTGACCGTAATATGATTTTCAGAGGTTGTGATGAAATTTTTCTTGAACCTGAATTTCGCGGCGGACATATTTCGTGCATTTTTGGCGGTTGTGTGCTCGATTTGCGCAAAACCGCTCTACCCGAAGGAGAAACAATTTTGATGGTAGATTGTATATTTGGCGGTGTAGAGATTTCTGTTCCAGAAAAATGGAACGTAGTAACTCACACATCAAACATTTTGGGCGGTTTGACCGACTCGCGATTAAAAGGCAGTGAAAAAGATTTTACTCGCAAACTTGTGATAACAGGCGAATGTATTTTTGGCGGAGTAGCAATAAAATGAGAGTGCGCAAAATAATATTACACATCTTGCTATTGGTAATATTTGCGGTATTGCAAATATTGTCCGTCAGATGTTTGATTGAGATTAAAAGCGCGGCGTTGATTGTGTTTTTTATGATTTTTGTTGGGACTTGCATTTTTGTAAATTTTGCTGTAAATGTTTTTTTTCATTATTCAAACTTTACCCAACAAACAGAATTTCAACAAATTATAAATACCGCTGCATTAACCGTTATTTCGCTTATTTTTGTATTCGGTTTGAGCGCAGGCAGCATTTTTTTGTTTTTTTCAAAAGATATTTTTGATGATATTTTGAAAATTTTACCTTTGGAAATTTTAATCTATCTGCCTGTATTTACTTTAATTATTTTCAGAAATAAAGTTGATATTCAAAAGATTACCGCAGCCGAAGTTCCAAAAACAGAAATATCGCAATCTTCTGTTGCGCCTGCTGAAAAAATTTCACAGATAAGCGTAAAAAGCGGCTCGAACGTGCATATTATTCAGTTGAATGAAATTTTTTACATTCAGGCAGACGGCGATTATGTGCAAATTCATACCGCAGAGAAAAAATATTTAAAAGAGCAAACGATGAAATTTTTTGAAGAGTGCCTGCCCGCTAATATTTTCATTCGCGTTCATCGTTCGTATATTGTTAATATTGAACACATTGCACGAATTGAAAAATTTGGTAAAGATACGCAAACTCTGACTTTGAAAAACGGAGAAAAAATCCGCGCAAGCCTCGGCGGTTATCGAATTTTGAAAGAAAAATTAGGATTGTAAAAAATTAG
>WRGS01000180.1 GCA_009787075.1 Paludibacter sp. | reverse complement strand
TTGTAATTGGCAATAATTCCAAGCGGAACAATTACATCTTCATCAGTTATATTAATTGTATTTATGCCTAATGCAACGTTACCTTTCAACGAATAAATTTGCGGATATTCAACCGCCGCTGCATTGATAAATGCAAGGTCGTATTTGCCGACTGTGCTTTGCCCTGATTCAGAACGTTTTACAAATGTACGAGTAGAACCTGCATCATTGTAAGCAGTGATTATAATCTTTTCCATCTGTACTGAACCTGCCAAAGACGGCGCAGGAGAAACAGGTATCGGCTTGGTAAATGTTAAATCGCCTCCATTAAGATTTTGAACTATCAAACCACTCCACACAGGAATATTTTCATCATTATCGTGAGCAGTATATGTTTTGCCATCCGCATTTACTACATAATAACCTGCAGGAACAATAATATCTGCGTTGCTGCCTGCTGTTAACGATGCAAACGGAAGCGGAACAAGGTATGGATTGCCAAGCAAGGTATATTTAACTGACTGACCAGATGTAATCGATTTTGTAAATGTTTCGTCTGCCAAAACAGGAGATGTAAATATTATTTTTCCATCATTCCAATTAGCATTTGCAGAACCATTAACATCGGCAGAACTAACCTGATACATAAAAGCATCGCCCTGTGCATATCCAAATTGTGCATCTGCGGCTACCCAAGTTACTGTTGTAGTAGCATTTGAACTAAGTGTGCGGGTTACTACGCGCGGTAAAAGTTCAAATGAAAAATCATTGCCTGTCCAACTTGCAAGAGGCGCAGATACCAAACGCCATTTGCCAACTGCATCTGCGCCATTAGACGAAGCATCGAAAATAAGAGGCTCATCGCAAACTGCACCGTAAGTATAGCTGAAAGTTGCCGAAGGCCACAGATTGTCAAGTTCTGTATTCGGCGTATTAAGCGGCAAAACTCGATATAAAACCATGCCGCTGTATCCGATAACCGTACCTTTTGGTATGGAAATACCAGCAATAGGGGCAAATGTTACCTGATTTGCGCCGTAAGTAGGCGTAACAAGATTAAGCGCAGGTATTCCGCCTATTGTCAGATTGCTTACATTAAATCCGGCAGGGTCGCGGAATGCTGTTGTTGATGAATTTTCTTCCGTTCCTTTCAAGGTAATGACAATATTACCGTTCGTTGTTTCCCAAGTAAGTAATGCGATGTCGGAGTCGGGGTCGTCACTCGGATTGGCTGCTGAAATCTCAGCAGACCCTGGTCCTGTGGGGTTAAATGTCCATTCACAGTATTCCGATGTTCCAACCTCAGCATCTGCAATGTCAATTACTAACGAAATTCCGTCTGAAAGTTCAGAATTAAGAAATGCGGAAGATCCTGTTATAGAACGCCCTTTAATTGTAAAAGAGCCGTTAATCGGGAAATTAATCACACTGCCCGAAGTGAAGTTTGCTATTGTATAAAGTACCTCATCTCCCAACATTATATAAATCGTAGTACTTGCAGCATTAGCATCGGGAGTAAAAGTGAGCGAATTTGATGCATCTAATGCCAAGTCGGCAGGCGGGTCTAACTGCGGAGCAGTACATCCCGTACCATAAATATAATTGAATATCCTGCCGCCCCAAATATTACTGTTTGCAGCGGATAATATTTCAAATTCGCCATTGTACACCACAGGCGTTCCTTTTGCTATTGTAATTCCGCTTATAGGACGGAAAACATTCGGATTATCCAAATTGCCGCTTACTTTGGTAAGAACATTTGCGCCCGCAACTCCTCCAACAGTAATATTAGCAAGCCTTGCTCCCTGAGCTCTGAAACCTGCGCCATTGCCTGCAAGCGTAAAGATAATATCACCAGGCTGAATACTGCCGCTGGCTTCGGTTGCCGTTTCAATGCTTATGGTAACTCCCCACGCAACATCTCCAAACTGAACCTCGCACACAGGAGAAAATCCTGCATTTTGGTCGTCAGCAACATAATTCCATACATAAGGTACAGAGGGATCGGAATTGGCATAATTTGATGTATTGTCCGAAGCGACAACGGTAACTTCAAATGCACCTGAAAATGGGAAATCAACAGTTTCGCCGCTGCCTGAAACATTAAATGTTTTCAATGTAGTTGAGCCGAATTTAATGGTTACAATATATTCCGTAGCATTGGCAACTTCATTAAAAGTCAAAACATTATCATTATCAATACTCACATTAGCAGGTGTGGCAAGTTTGTTCACATAAATGCCACTGCAATTGCTGCCATAGGTATAAGGCATTGTAAATGGAGCGTTCCACGTATATTCATTGCCGTTTCCTGTGGTTATCCACTCCATTAAGGCATTATGGGTAATTTGCGCTCCGTCAGGTATTGTTTGTTGAGGTACAAGCGTAATTTGCGTTTTTGCAGAATTTAACGAACATAGGAAAAAAGTATTGCCTGAACTGTTTGAAACTCCATTTACTTTAAAATCGGCAGGCGCTAAACCGTTATTGCCTCTAAAAGTTGCAACAGCGGTACCGCTACCCGGTGCAATGGAAATAACCACATTGCCGTTTGCAAGCGTTTCCCACGTGAAAAGCACATTTTTATTGCCCGCTACAGCATCTGATGTATATGCCCAATCGCAGTATTCCGATAAAAGATTCTCAGAAGTTACCTGATTTGTTCTTAAATTGTAAGTAACTTTAATTTTCCCCGAAGTAGCAGTTACAGGTACATCAGTTACAGACAATTGCGTATAAGCAGGGGCTTGTGGCGCTCCTGCGCTCGAAGCATTGCCGTAGTAATCGGTTCTAACCCATCCAGTTTCAGAGCCGCTGATTGATATAGTAGCAGCTCTGTTTGTTACAGCCGTATAAACATAATCGCTTACTTTGCGCATTTCTACAGCCGAACCTCCTGCGGGAGTAACAAATACTTTCCCGTCCGGAAGAATAACTGTATATTTGCTTTCTATTGTAGAGCCGTTCCAAAAAGCTGTAGCGCGTACTACTGCGCCTGCTCCGTAACTGAACTCGCTGAAACCGTAACCGTCTCCATTCATACCACTATTCTGGTTGACAGCAAACCACGTCATAGTCGCGTTAGTTGTCATTGTATAGACATCAATGGAAGTGGTGGTGCTGTATCCGTCCGTATAGAAAGTTTCGGTAGGAAAATTACTATCGGAGCCACCGTAATAGGAAGCTTGAAATCCCCACGCTCCTGCGTTTTGCACACATAACAGCACAATTGCTGCCAATAAAATAAAAATTCTCTTCATATTATTCATATTTTTTAAAAATAACTGCGGCAAGTTGTTGTGCTTTGCCATAGTTGAGTTTATTATTTTTTTACTAATTTAATTACCTGATTTTCAACATTGAGCAAATACAACCCATTGACAAGAGTTGAAATGTTCAAATCGCCGTTGGTTACAGTGCGCAATACTGTTTTGCCTGTCAAATCTGATACAGTTACTACAGCTTCTTTTGCCAAACCTGCAATTTTCACCATATCGTTTGCAGGATTCGGATATACTGTAATAGTATTTGCAGTAACATTATCAACTGCAGTTGTAACTTCTTTTAACTGGTCACAAATTTTAATATTGCTTATTGTAATATCGGTATTTGCAGGGTTGCCTCCAAAATCGAACAGAATTTTGCTTATCTGCGTAATCCCGCCTACAGCCGTAACCGTCATAGACGAAACAGAGCCTGTGCCTGCAGCAAAAGCCGCTCTGGGAATATCAATAAACGCATTGTCATTTGTATCTTGGATTTTAACATAGAACATAATATTGTTGTTAGATGTAACGTCCATAGAAATTCCAAATGTTTTTGCAGGGTCAATGGCAATAGCGGAAGCAAGCATTAAAGGGAATTGCGCCTGCCAATCGCCCCATGTAGCATCTCCAAGATGAAGAGTAAACGTGCCGTTAGAATATGCGGCAGTGTAATTTGTACTTACTGCCCAATTCGGTGCAAAATAAACCGTACCTACACTCATATTTACACCTTCAATCAAATTGTTATCGCATTCGTATTCTACCACTTGAGCAGAAATATTTTTCGGTGCGCTTTCGTTGCCCGAAAAATCAACAGCTTTTACCGTCAAATTATAATCAACTCCGGCAGTAAGCGCAATCGTTGGATTGTCGAAAAACGAAACTGTAACAAAATTATTCGCCGCATCTTCTATTACATAAAAGAAATAGCCAGAGTCGTCTGTTGCCGAAAGCGACAGTTGAATGCCAGATGCGTTTTGATTTACAACAACAGGGTCGGCAAGCGCTGGCGCTTGAGTATCGCCTACATCTGCGCTGTTTGCCAAGGTGTAATCGTAGGTAATGTCGGCAGTTTCAAAAAAGTTATTGTTTTCTTCCTGCAAAAACGTAATAGTCAGCGGATTTAAAGTAGGATTATTGCACGAACCATAAGTCTGTTGCGTCCCTGAAACTCTGCCAAGCAGATTATTTTCTAATTTGGCAGGTTGCCAAAACCGCAATTGCGACGACCATGAATTGCCCGCAATATTTCTACCCGTCATACTTGTCCACGCATAAGTTTTTTGCCCTACTGTTACAATTTTGTAGGCAAAACTAACGCCCGCCAAGGCAGTGCCCGGCGCACTTCCATCTCTAATGGGATACAAAGGCAATCCTGCGCCTCTCATTGAGCCAATTTGCGCTGAAACGGAAATGCTTATTACCGCCAGCATCATTAAAAGTAATCTTTTTGTGTTCATAATGATATGAAATTTAAAATTATTATTATTATTTAAAGTTATTTATAAATAAAAGTTAAAAAACCAAAAACAGTATAAAATCATAATTTGTATTTTAATTCTAATTATTTTATTTTAAAATTTTTTGTGAATAAGAACCAAGTGAATCCGAAACCTGCACAATATAAACATTATCGTTCAAAGCAGAAATATCAATATTGACAGTATTTTTATTTCCGTTTTGTTCCAAAAGTTTTTGCCCTGTCAGCGAAAAAACCACAATATCAAAAGGAATTTGCTTATCCGAACTTACAGTAATCGTATTTTCAAAATTTACAATTTTGAATTTACAGCCAACTTGCATATTTTCAGCCGATGTTGGAATTTTCTGATACACACGCACATAATCAATCAAAAATTCCTGAGGCCAGATATTTGTATCTACGCCTTGTGCTCCGCCCCAATCGCCGCCGACAGCAAAATTGAGAATCACATAAAAATTCTGGTCAAATGGCCACTGCGCCGACCCTGCCCACGCATTGTTGTAAGTATGAAAAAGCGTTCCGTCCAAATACCATTTTATATAGCCGGGCTCCCAGTCGATACGCACAATATGAAAAGCGTTCGGGTTGCTCATTGCTATGTTTGAACCGTTTCCGTTGTTTCCCGAACCCGCGCCGCGATGAACAGTGCCAAAAATGATATTCGGCTGATAGCCAACAAATTCCATAATATCAATCTCGCCGCTGTTTGGCCAGCCGCCATAAACGCTGCTTTGCGGCATCATCCAGATTGCAGGCCACGTTCCGCGTCCGGCAGGCAATTTGAAACGCGCTTCCACGCGTCCATATTTGAAATATTTTTTATTCTGAGTCCAAATTTTACCTGAAGTATATTGTCTTCCGCCGTAATTTTCTCGAATGGCTTTGAGAACAAGGCAACCGTCGCGAGTAAAAATATTGTTGCTGTTGCCTGTGTAATATTGCAGTTCGTTGTTGCCAAAACCGTCTCCTGCAATTTGCGGACTCCAAATTGTGTTATCGTAACTTGCACCGTCAAATTCGTCAGCCCAAATAAGCGTAAAATCGCCCGAAAGTTCATTGTCTCCTGCTTGAATTGGATTGGGGTCAGGTGCAAAACAAATATCATCAATATAAACCGTTACATCAGAGGTAAGATTTGCATCTTTTGCCGGCTGAATAAAAAAGTCGTCGTATGTTTTGCCTGATGCCCCTGATAAATCAAAAGTAACTTCCTGCCACGCATTTGGCGTTGTATAATCGCCATTGGCAGAAGAAGAGCCTGCATCTCCGTTGATTTCGAGTTTAAGAGTAACCTGACCCGCCGAGGATTTAAGAAATTTTATTTTTGCATACCGATACTGATTCACCTGACTGCCAAAAGTCAGCGACATATAATTGCGCAAGATTACGCCCGCATAAGTTTGCGTACCTGCATGGCGCGTAACTTTCAAAACTTTTGCACTGTTATTTACAGAATTGGGCGCGGGATTATTAACAATTTCAAAATCTACCCAGCCTGCATCAACAGGCTGCCAACCTTTGTCGCCGTTTTCAAAATCGTCTAAAAGTTGGATTTGTCCCGTCTGAGAGAAAGCAAACAATGTGCTTAAACTCAATAATATCATCAATATCTTTTTCATTTTAAAAATATTTAATTTTTTATGTGTTCTCCTTTGTGATATTTTTTGTGTTTTTTATTTGGTAAAATATCAAACACAAAGTTCACAATTTGCCGTTTATTGTTTCATAATTTTTCTGACAACAAATTTTCCATCTGAAAATTTAACAGTCAAAATATATATTCCTGCGGAAAAATTGCTCATATTCACACTTTTTACATTTTGCATTTCAAGCAATTTCGTTCCGCTTATATCCATAAGAATTATTTGCGAAATATCGTCTTCTGTTTGAATACGCAAAATATTTTCCACAGGATTCGGATAAATGAAAACTGCGTTTTGTTCCAAATCTGCAGTTTCACTTGGCACTGAGCCGTAAACTTCTATTTCCCAAATTGAAAATCCCCATTGAGTTCCTCTTGTAACACAGTTAATTCTGACATAACGTCCCTGTGGAGTGTTTTCCAAAGTAATTCTCTTTTCACCTGCAGAACCTGTTGTCGTGCTGAGAATCTGTGTCCAAATGACGCTGTCGGTCGAAATTTCAACATTATATACAGATGCATAAGCCCCTTCCCAGTTAATTATAATATCAGTAATTGAATAAATTGCCAAAAGGTCGATTGTCAGCATTTTATTATCCTGTCCTGCGCCCTGTTTGCTTTCCCAGCGCGTACCCGTGTTTCCATCTACTGCCAACCTTGCAGGCTGTAAATCGGTAGATGCGCTTGGCGAATTAATTGGCTTATTCAACGCCAAATTATCGCCCACAGGCGGCGGAAGTACAACAGTTCCGAGCGGATTGGGAGTTGGCGGCGGCGTTGCGCCATGATTTGTAATTACAAAATAATTCCATTTAAAACTTCCCTGTGTGAGTTTGAACAGAATTTGCTGATTGCCTGCGTTTAATGACACTGTAAATTCATAATCAGCCCATAGGTTTGAAGTACTTGGTACAGATTCAGTTGCTGTTCCTGATGATGATTTTACGCTCAAAGTTGCAGCCGAATTCGACAATATATGCAAGCGAAAAGTATAATCGCCCGCAGTTGGAATATTGACATTATAAGTCAGCGTATCGCCTGATGCATAATCGTACACATCAAGAATGCCCGCCGTATCGGAAGTTTGCTCCATATAAACGCCTTTACTTTTAAAAATATAATGTTCGGCTTCAATAATCGCATCAATGTTATGATAAAAATTATTATCATAAGACGACATATAAGTCCAAATCTGTCCTGTTTCGGTAAGAATGCCGCGCTCTGTGCCGTTAGTATTTGTCAATAATTCCATATAGGGATATGATGGATTTTGAATTTCATCTCTTCTTGGAATAAACCACGCATATCGCGCTACCATCGGATTTCTTTCCATAAAATCGAGCATATCAATCATTTCTTTTCGCTGCTGCAAAGCCGTACCTCCATTGTTGCTCTGAAAATTGTCCCAAGCACAAAATTCTGTCAGCCAAAGAGGTTTATTATATCTGTTAATGTATTCCTGCACATAACCATTGGTGGCAACAGCCCAACCCATATAACTGTGGATTGCAATTCCTGCAACATCGTTGATAGAAACGCCCGGCTGTGCAAAAAATTCATCAAGCCATTTGTAAGGCGCGCTGTATTGCGTCCATGCACTGTAATTGCAGGCGGGAGAAATAATCTGTAAATTCAATTCCTGCGCAAGTGCTTTCAAAGCCGACCATTTGGCAGCCGCCTGAGCGGGTGTCAGATTTGCCTGAGAGGTAAAATTCGGCTCGTTGAAAGCCAGAATGTATTTGCAATCAGGATGCGCCTGAGCATAAGCGCGAATAGCATTTGAATTCCATTCTCCATTCCATGCCATAGGGCAAAATTCATATCCATAAACGCTGTTGTAGGTATTGGTTACGTTATTTGGCGTAACGCCCCAATTATAAAACCACGAAGTACCGAAAGCAAGAGCCTGCAAATCGGCATCATTAGTAAAATTGAAACTGACACCACGTTTTGCGCTGCGCGTTTGCCCCGACAATTCCGACATAAATAATGCACAGAATAAAACGATTAATATAAGACAGATATTTTTCATTTTTTTATTAAAATATATTAAAAATCAATCCTCTTTGATGATTTTTTGAACCTTTATTTCTTTATTACTATTTTCAATATTAAGAATATACATTCCAACAGATAAAGAAGTTATATCAATAACACCATTTATAAGTTTGCCCGAAAAAACAGTTTTACCGAAAATGTCGCACAATGTTACATTTACATCATTATCAAAAGTTTGTATATGTAATAAATCTTTTACAGGATTTGGATAAACATTAATATTATTTACTTCTATCTCTGGGGCGGCATCAATATCGTTTTGGCTAATCTCCCACCAATTAATTCTAAGTCCGCCTTTTGTAAATTTAAGTCGGATTTTTTGCTGCCCCTGTTGAAAATTAACTTTGCACGACTGTGTGAACCAAATATCTTTGCCCGGATTGTTAAAAGTAATATCGCCAACGACAGTACCATTTACCGACATTTGCAAAATAGAATAATCGTCCGGAGCATATTCATTTGAAATTCTAAAATAAACATTATATTCGCCATCTTCGGGAATATTAACATTATAATCAAGCCAACTTTGCGTATTCATTCCACACAAATTAATATGTCCGTCCGTATCTGTGGTTTTTTCCATATTAATATAGCCTCTGTTCATTCTGATATACTGTTCGGCAGGAATTTGTACATCAACAGGGAAATAATAATTGTCGTCGTAATACGACATATATGTAAAAATTTCACCAAGTTCGGTCAGTTTTCCCGGCGTAAACATATCTAAAAGTTGATAATACGGATAGCCTCCTCCCGCTCCGCGTTCTTTGAACCAAGCATATCGGAAAATGTCGGGGTCGGTTTCCAAATAATCAAATGTTTCTATTAACATTTTTTTTTGCGAAGCCTGAGTTGTTGTTGATTCCCACGCGCAAAATTCAGT
>WRGS01000179.1 GCA_009787075.1 Paludibacter sp. | reverse complement strand
GCTGATATACAGGACTTTATTATTGGCTCGTGTCCGCAATATCAAAAACTTTACGAATATGTTGATTTGGTTGCTCCAACGATGATGTCGGTATTTATTTTGGGCGAAAGCGGCGTTGGCAAGGAACGGATTGCACGATTAATTCACGAAAAAAGCGAGCGTAGCGAAGGTGCATTTGTGGCGGTAGATTGTGGTGTGCTTTCAAAAGAATTGGCAGCAAGTGAATTTTTTGGACATATAAAAGGCTCATTTACAGGGGCTATCAATAATAAAAAAGGATTCTTTCTGACCGCTGACGGTGGCACGATTTTTCTTGATGAAGTAGGAAATCTGTCGTCCGAAGTTCAGGTGCAACTTTTGCGCGTTTTGCAGGAAAGGAAAATCCGTCCTGTAGGCAGCGAAAAAGATATTCCGATTGATGTGCGCGTAATTGCAGCCACAAATGAAAAAATTGATGTCAATGTTCCAAATCCGTCTTTTCGGCTCGACCTTTTTCATCGTTTGAGCGAATTTGTGCTTTATGTGCCAGCATTGCGCGAATGTCAGGAAGATATTCCGTTGTATCTCAATTATTTTCTCGAAAAATCGAACAGCGAATTTAACAAAAATATAACAGGCTTTTCCCCCGCTGCAATCGAAATTTTGAGCAATCACAAATGGCTCGGCAACCTGCGCGAAATGAAAAATGTTGTAAATAGAATGGTTTTGGTATCTAAAAATCATGAAATTACAGAAGAAGATTTGCCCGAAAATATCAGAGAAGATAGAAGTTAGAAGTTTGCCCATTATGGCAATATAAATAACCCTATGTGAAGCGTAGCGTAACTTTTCCTGTTTAAAAAAATGATTTTTGATTTAAAAATAAATTGTATTTTTGTAAAATTTTTTTTAGTATGGAAAACACAATTCTAACTTTACCCGATTATCCGAAATTTGCAGAAAATATTCGCCGTGCGCCTGATAGAGGTTTTAGATTGAATAAAAATCAAACGAAAATTGCGTTGCAAAATGCTTTGCGCTATGTTCCAAAAGAACTGCATGCAAGGCTTGCACCTGAATTTTTGGAAGAATTAAAAACGCGCGGCAAGATTTACGCCTACCGCTTCCGTCCCGAAGGAGATTTACGCGCCAAGCCGATTGACGAGTATAAAGGAAACTGCATTGAAGGTAAGGCATTTCAAGTAATGATTGATAATAATCTTTGTTTTGATATTGCGCTATATCCTTATGAATTAGTTACTTATGGTGAAACAGGACAGGTTTGTCAAAATTGGCTTCAATATTGTTTGATAAAAAAATATTTGGAAGAAATGACTAATTGTCAAACACTCGTAGTTGAAAGCGGACATCCGCTTGGCTTATTCAAATCGCGTCCTGATGCGCCGCGCGTGATAATAACAAATTCTATGATGGTTGGAATGTTCGACAATCAGCACGATTGGGAAATTGCCGCGCAAATGGGCGTTGCCAATTATGGACAAATGACCGCCGGCGGCTGGATGTATATTGGTCCTCAAGGTATTGTACACGGTACTTTCAACACGTTGTTAAATGCAGGACGGTTGAAATTGGGCGTTGAGCAGAATGGCGATTTGCGGGGAAAATTATTCGTTTCATCGGGATTGGGTGGAATGAGCGGCGCACAACCGAAAGCAGCCGATATTGCGGGCGCAGTTTCGGTAATTGCAGAAGTGGATTTGAGCCGAATAGAAACGCGAAAAGCGCAGGGTTGGATAAAGGCGGTTTCTTCTGATTTGGAAGAATGTTTTATTTTGGCAAAAAAATATTTAGAACAAAAAATGCCGTACAGCATTGCATATCACGGAAATATAATTGATTTGCTGGAATTTATTTATGAAAAAAATATAAAAGTTGATTTACTTTCCGACCAAACTTCCTGCCATGCGGCTTATGAAGGCGGTTATTGTCCTGCTGATATTTCGTTTGAAGAACGGACAAACTTATTGAAAAATGACAGAGAAAAATTTAAAATATTGGTTGATAAATCATTGCATCGTCATTTTAATATTATAAAAAAACTTGTTGAACGCGGTGTGTATTTTTTCGATTATGGCAATTCGTTTATGAAAGCCGTTTATGATGCGGGCGAAAAATCAATTTCAAAAAATGGAATTGACGAAAAAGACGGATTTATTTTTCCGTCTTATGTGGAAGATATTATGGGAGCAGAATTGTTTGATTATGGCTATGGACCTTTTCGTTGGGTATGTTTGAGCGGGCGGCATGAAGATTTAATAAAAACCGACCACGCGGCAATGAACTGTATTGACTCTCAAAGACGCGGGCAGGACAAAGATAATTATATTTGGCTGCGTGATGCCGAAAAAAATCAACTTGTTGTAGGCACTCAGGCGCGGATTTTATATCAGGATGCGGTAGGCAGAATGAATATTGCGCTCAAATTCAATGAAATGGTACGGCGCGGCGAAGTTGGTGCGATTATGCTCGGACGCGACCATCACGATGTTTCGGGTACCGATTCGCCGTTTCGCGAAACTGCAAATATCAAAGACGGCAGCAATGTGATGGCAGATATGGCGGTGCAGTGTTTTGCAGGTAATGCGGCACGCGGAATGTCGCTTGTGGCGTTGCACAATGGCGGAGGCGTGGGCATAGGCAAAGCGATTAACGGAGGCTTCGGACTTGTGCTTGATGGCAGTGAGCGTGTTGATGAAATTATCCGCTCGGCAATGCTGTGGGACGTTATGGGCGGTGTTGCGCGGCGAGCATGGGCGCGAAATCCGCACGCAATAGAAACTTGCGAAGAATTTAACACGCAATTTGCTGAAAATTATAAAATAACAATACCTAATTTGGTTGATGAGGATATTTTTGAAAATCTGTAATTGTTTTTTTAATATTTGTTTGTAAATATTTTTTTTTATTTTTACAGTTAAATTTAAAATACATTAAATATATGGCTACAATAACGTTAAACTATAATACTCGTAACATTCAGGCGCAAAGAGCATTGGATTATATTCTTTCAACAGGATTTTTTACAACTGCAACCAACAAAACGCACTATAAAAAAAGTCGAGTTGAACAATCTTTGGAAGAAGTTGAAAATGGAAAAATATTTTTCCTTACAGGTCCTAAACAAATATAAACATGGCAGAAGAAAAACGAATGTCAGTTGACGGATTTTTCAATTCTTTTGCTGTCTCTTTTGAGTATGTTTATTACATCTTTTTTACAAACAGTTTCAAAAAGGACGTAAGATGTGTTTTCGGCGCAATTTGGATTTAAAATTACTATCAGATACCATTAAAAAATTGGCAAAAAATGAAAAGTTGCCAGAAAAATACAGAGTTTATAAATTGGAAAAATATTATCAAACAAGCGGCGTTGTTATGGAATGTCATATTAAACCCGATTGGTTGCTTGTTTGGATACAGGAAGACGATAAATTAACTCTTACGCTTACTAACACAGGAACACATTCGGATTTATTTTGAAATTTATTTTTGCAGTGAATTTTAAACTTTTAATAAATTATGAATAAAATTATTAAAATTTTATTTTTCTTGGCTATCTCATTATTAGTCAATGCTCAAAGTCAATTTAAGATTGCCGAAAAATTTAATTCGGAAATGTCGGATTCGCTTACCAAGCAGATTATTATGTCGTTGGACAGTTTATTAATCAGCATTGACAATGAAAAAACAGATACTGCTTTTATTAGCAACAAAAATGCATATTTTATCCACATCAAATACAGGTAAAATCGGTTATTTCGGGCAGTATTTGTGAAGAAATAGAAAAA
The DNA here is from genome assembly GCA_009787075.1 of Paludibacter sp. Lineage (GTDB taxonomy): Bacteria > Bacteroidota > Bacteroidia > Bacteroidales > Paludibacteraceae > WRGS01. Next base: position 5,368 of record WRGS01000179.1, on the reverse strand, counting down.
CAAAAGGGTACAGACGGCATTATCGAACTGATAAAATGTGGAAACGGCGATGAGAATTATTTTAGGTGCGTTGAAAAATTGATTGGAATTAACAGAAATAATTTTAATGAAAAAATATCTCGGCTGCTATTTCAATGATTTATATTTTTGTGTGTTTTTAAAACTGCGAAATGCTGATAATACATTGATTATCAGCATTTTTTGTAATTTTTTTGTCGGGATAGCGAGATTCGAACTCACGACCTCCTGCTCCCAAAGCAGGCATTCTAACCGGACTGAACTATATCCCGAAAATTTCTTTTTCAAAATTTAAAAGACAAAAAATTCTTTTCATCTTTTAAATTTATTTTGCGGGCGCAAAGGTACTGAATATTTTTGAAATAAAAGAATTTTTCTCAAAAAAAATCAAAAAAATTTACTAATTTTGCACTTTCAAAAAAAGATATTCAATTGAATTTATCTGATTTTCAGCGAATTTACGCCCGTCATCCGCAAATTCAGAAAATGACGCAATGGGCAAAAACTACCGAACAAAATGTAAAAATTTCTGGTTTGGCAGGCTCGGCGTTGTCGTTGGCGATTGCAGGTTTTTTTGAAGAAAATGCTGAAAATCAGTTGATTATAGCCAATGATGCTGATTCGGCAGGTTATATTTATTTTGATTTACGTCAAATGCTTGATGATGAGCGCGTTTGTTTTTTTCCATCGTCTTATAAAAACACTATTCGCCTTTCACGGTTGGATTCGGCTAACGAAATATTGCGTACCGAAGTACTTAATCGATTGGCTAACAGCAATAAACACAGTATTATTGTAACTTGCCCCGAAGCGTTAATTCAAAAAGTTGTTTCGCGCCAAGGCGTGCAGAAAAATTTTTTACGCCTTGCGGTTGGACAAAAATACGAATTTGATGTTTTGATAGAAAAATTGCTTTTTTTGGGCTTTGAAAAAGTTGATTTTGTATATGAACAGGGGCAGTTTTCGGTGCGCGGCGGCATTTTGGATATTTTTTCTTTTTCAAATGAAATGCCTTTTCGCTGCGATTTTTTCGGTGATGAACTTGATTCTGTTCGCATTTTTGACATTGAAACTCAACTCTCGAAGGAGAAAAAAAACGATATTGATATTGTCCCTAATTTGCATTTTACAAAAGAAAAAAATCTTGTTTCGTTTTTGGAATATCTTAATAATCAATCGTTTATATGCTTTCAAAATGCCGCTTTTGTGCGCGAAAGAATGAATTCTCTTTACGATGAACTTTTGGTAAAAGCAAATGAAACAGAGCAAACGCCCGATTTGAAAGATACAAATATTACAGGCGATGATTTTTTCTTAAATTTTAATAATTTTAGGTTAATCGAATTTTCAAATAAAAGTTATTTTGGTACAAAAACCGAAATTGATTTCAGTACACATATTCAACCGATTTTTCATAAAAATTTTGATTTAATTTCCAATAATTTAAAAGAAAAATTAAAGGAAAATTATCAAATTTATATTTTTTCGGACAGCGAAAAACAAACCGACCGCATTCGTACAATTTTTGAAGACCGCCGCGAAAATATTAATTTTCAAGCAGTTAAGCATACTATTCACGAAGGTTTTATTGATGACGATTTATCAATAGTTTGCTATACCGACCATCAAATTTTCGACCGTTTTCACAAATACGCTCTTAAAACCGACAATTCCCGCGCGGCAAAAGTGATTTTGACTTTAAAAGAGTTAAATCAGTTCCAAATTGGCGATTATCTTGTGCATATTGACCATGGAATCGGCACTTTTGGAGGGCTCGTGCGTACCGATGTTAATGGCAAAACGCAGGAAATGGTGAAAATGATTTTCCAAAATGGCGATTTTATTTTTGTTTCTATTCATTCGCTGCATCGTATTGCAAAATATAAGGGAAAAGACAGCGAGCCGCCTAAAATCAGTAAATTGGGCAGCGGCGCGTGGGAACGCCTCAAAGAGCGCACAAAGGCAAAAGTTAAAGATATTGCCAGAGATTTGATACGGCTTTATGCGCGGCGGAAGCAGGAAAAAGGCTTTGCATATACACCTGACGGATATTTGCAGCACGAACTTGAAGCCTCATTTATTTACGAGGACACGCCCGACCAACTCCGCGCTACAAACGATGTGAAACGCGATATGGAGGCGCAATTGCCGATGGACAGGTTGGTTTGCGGCGATGTGGGTTTTGGAAAAACCGAAGTGGCGATGCGTGCGGCATTCAAAGCGGCAACAGACGGCAAACAAACGGCTGTTCTTGTGCCGACAACTGTTCTCGCGCTGCAACATTACAATACTTTTAAAGATAGATTTAAAGATTTTCCAGTTACGGTGGAATATCTTAGCCGTGCAAAATCGACAAATCAGGTAAAGGATATATTGGAACGGCTAAAAAATGGTGAAATAGACATTATTATAGGCACGCATAAACTTGTGAGTAAAAGCGTGAAATTCAAGGACTTAGGACTTTTGATAATTGATGAGGAACAAAAATTTGGTGTTACGGTAAAAGACAAATTAAAAAATCTTAAAATAAATGTAGATACAATAACAATGACGGCAACACCAATTCCGCGAACTTTGCAATTTTCGTTGATGGGCGCACGCGATTTGTCTGTTATCAACACACCGCCGCCCAACCGCTATCCTGTTCAAACAGAAATACATACATTTGACGAAGATTTAATCCGCGATGCTATTTTGTTTGAAATGAGCCGCAACGGACAGGTGTTTTTTGTAAATAACAGAATACAAAGTATTTACGCTATGGAAGCAATGATTAAACGCATTGTTCCAAATGCGCGTGTGGCTGTAGGACACGGACAAATGCATGCAGACGTACTCGAAGAGGTAATTATTGATTTTATAAATTACGAATATGACGTTTTGATTTGTACTGCAATTGTTGAAAACGGTGTTGATATTCCTAACGCTAATACAATGATTATAAACTCGGCGCACCGTTTTGGATTGAGCGATTTGCATCAGTTGCGGGGCAGGGTAGGGCGCAGCAACAAAAAAGCGTATTGTTACCTTATTGCCCCCGAAATGAGCAGTCTTACAGTTGAGGCGCGGCGGCGTTTGCAGGCGATAGAAACTTTTGCCGACCTTGGCAGCGGCTTTAATATTGCGATGCAAGACCTTGACATTCGCGGTGCGGGAAATATGCTTGGCGCAGAGCAAAGCGGATTTATCGCCGATTTGGGATACGAAACATATCAGAAAATTCTTAACGAGGCGATGATAGAATTGCGCAATGACGAGTTTGCCGATTTATATGAAAATAATATTGACAATATGGCTCAAAATGTGAATTATGTTGATGATTGCCAGATAGATACAGATATGGAAATAATGTTTCCGTCCGATTATATTGAAAATATTTCTGAGCGAATTACAATTTATCAGGAATTGGATAATATTGTTGATAAAACACAACTTGATAATTTTGTACGCAAACTTGAAGACCGCTTTGGAAAATTGCCGACTGAGGCGCAGCAACTTATTGCCATTGTTAAACTTCGCTGGTTTGCAATTGCTTACGGAATTGAGCGGCTGATTTTGAAAAATGAAAAAATGACAGCATTTTTCGTTTCAAATATGCAATCGCCTTATTATCAATCAGATATGTTTGGAAAGATATTGCAGTATGCTGTTGCTCACCCACGCAAAACTCAATTGCGCGAAAAGAACGCAAAACGCAGCGTTGTTTTTTCTGATGTAAAAACTGTTGAGCAGGCATTGGAAATTGCACAGGAAATTGTCGGAGATATAAAATCTACAATTTAATTTGTTAAATATCAATCAATTATAAAAGAATTTTTATAAAATTTGTCATACATAATAAAAAATATTTTTAAACAAAACTTATGCATTATCAACAAACCGAGATACAAAAGCCGCTTGTCCGCAATAAATTCAGGCAAATTGCAGGACGGGAATTTTATATTATTAAACGAAAAATTAATTGGGTTTTTAGCAAAAAATTGTGGGCAAAGTCTGAAAAAGAACATTCTGATTGGCATTCTGTTTTTGTACATAAATCGCTGATTTTACGTCCTTTGCGTAATGTTGATATGTATTTGCAGGAAAACAAACGGACAAATTTAAAACTTGCGATTGCAAAACTTAACAATATTGTTATCGCTCCGAAGCAAACATTTTCGGTTTGGCGCAACCTTGGGCGACCAACCAAGCACAAAGGCTATTTAGATGGTTTAATTTTAAATCAGGGCAAAGTTAACAAAGGTACTGGCGGTGGTTTGTGTCAGTTGGGTAATTTGCTGTTTTGGATTTTTGCGCACAGCCCGCTAACTGTTACAGAGCGTTACAGACACGGTTTTGATGTTTTCCCCGATGTAAATCGCAATGTGCCTTTTGGCGCAGGTGCAACTTTATCGTACAATTATATTGATTTGCAGGCAATAAATCAAACCGATAATACATTTCAAATCCGCCTTTGGCTTGATGATAAATATCTTAACGGTGAATTACTGGCGAAATTTCCTGTAAATGAAACTTTTGACATTAAAGAGAGAAATCATTTTATAAAACAGGAATTTTGGGGCGGTTATTCGCGCCATAATCAGATTTTCAAAATTCAAACAGATGTTAGTGGTAATATTTCCGAATCATTATTGGTTGAAAATCACGCAATTATGATGTACGAGCCGTTTTTAACATACTGATTTTTGAAAAACAAACGAAAATATGAATACAAGAAAAGTATCGTCGCAGGATTTGTAATCATGATGGAGTGAGTATAAGCATTTACAATGCGAAAAAAATATTTTGAATTGTAATTTTATAAGATAAAAAACAGTATTTTTGTACAATGAAAACCGAAGGCATAGAAAATAGAAATTCCAAGACAACGTAGGCGGAGCCTACGCCGAGCTAAAGGTTTTTCAAAAGATGGCTCAATCGAAATCCAATTTTATTATAATGCGGATGGCTCAATTAATTCATATTTTCCTAAAAAAAGATAGTAAAATGAGTATTTTTAGAATAAAACCCTACATTGAAACAAAAGATGAAAAATATTTTACTTTTGTTTCTGAAATTTATCAAATGCCATTTTCAATGATTCAAGATGGCATTGATAGTTGTCTGTTAGTAATGGATGAGCAATACCCTGAAATGAATTGGGGATTGGAAGTTTTTGACCTTACTATACACAAAGAAACTGCTGTTTTATCATATAATCGTGAATTTGTGGCAGAAATTCCTACAAAGGAAATTTATGATATGTTGGTAAAATATCGGGACAAATTAACCGAATATGAAAGTGGGTAATGTTTCAAAGTTAGTGATATAAAAAAATAAAAAAATGAGGTTATTTTTTAAAATATTATTT